>JALWQZ010000035.1:0-3081 GCA_027077895.1 Microcaldota archaeon
GCCTAGCCCACCGCATTATTGTTTTGGAATCACTAGTTTAAAATCGTGACTATGGGTTAACCAAGAGAGGATTAAAAACAAAAAACACCCACAGTTAAGATTTCAACATGGTTTTGCCAAACGTTAACTTACGTAAGTTTACATAAGTTAGAGAACCTAAACACTAGATGGATTTAAAAATCCTATCTTCATTTGGTTAGTTAAAATTTTTCAACCTCAACCAGTAACTAGTTAAGATTACAAACCACGAACCTCTCAAAATACCGTTAAATATAGGATTTACTAAAATATTATCAAGAGTTTTTGAAGGTGATGTTTGTGGAGAGTGTGGTTAGAAGCGCAATTGGGAGACCAAACCCAAAACCAGAACCAACTGGTGATTTTGAGGGTCCCAAGATAGTCGTTGTGGGTGTAGGAGGAGCTGGGAACAACTCCGTTAACAGGCTAGCAAGGATAGGTATTTCTGGTGCAGAATTGATCGCGTTGAACACCGATAAGCAGCAACTAAACCTAATGCACGACTCATTGACGAAATTGTTGATAGGCCAAAGCGTGACTAGGGGTCTAGGTGCAGGAGGTTATCCAGAGGTAGGCGCAAAGGCCGCAGAAGTCTCAAGGGCAGCAATTGCTCAGTTACTTGAGGACGCCGACCTAGTCTTCTTGACATCTGGTATGGGAGGAGGAACCGGAACAGGTGCAGCACCAATAGTGGCTGACATTGCAAAGGAACAAGGAGCAATAGTCATAGCGATGGTCACATTCCCGTTCCTGTTGGAAAGAGCGAGGATAAAGAAGGCCGAAGAGGGAATTGAAAGGCTAAGAAAAGTGGCAGACACCGTGGTCATAATCGACAACAATAGACTGGTTGAACTGGTTCCAAACTTGCCAATGGAACAGGCATTCAGCGTTGCAGATGAGGTCATTGCAAGGGCAGTTAAAGGCATTACCGAAACAATTACCGTGCCATCCTTGATTAATCTAGACTACGCTGACGTTAGGGCAATCATGGGTTCAGGTGGTGTTTCATTGATAAGCGTCGGTGAGAGCAAAGGGCACAACAAGGTTGATGAAGCAGTTCAGGACACATTGAAGAACGCTCTGCTTGACGTTGACTACAGGGGAGCAAAGGGTGCATTGATTCACATAACAGGTGGCCCAGACCTAACACTAGGGGAAGCAAATGACATAGGAGAAAAACTAACAGAAGAAATTGATCCAAATGCCCAGGTTATATGGGGTGCTAGGATTGTCCCAGAGTACGAGGGAAGAGTTGAGGTCATTGCCATCTTTACAGGGGTCAAGAGCCCACACATAAAAGGCAAACCAACAAAGATAGGCTCAGAAGCATACGACAAGTCAGAATTTGGAATAGACACCATATTGTAAAAACCCTCAAAAACCCCTACTTCTAATTTCTGTTTTTCATTCACTGTTTTCACACTGTCATTGTTTTTTCATTCCAGATTCTAAATTCTACAAACAAGCAATCACTGGACAAATAGAGGTGCAAGGTTCAACAGCAGACCAATTCCAAACACAAGGGAAACGCCAATTGTGACCCACTGGGAAACCTTAAAATCTATCTTAAAGACCTTTGCCAAGAACTCCCTAAACATCAACCCACCATCCAAGGGTAGGATAGGCAACAGGTTCATCAATCCAACAACATAATTGAAGAAGACAACTAATCCTAGAAAGTTCAATATATGGTACAGTAAACTAAGTCCTATGGGTAAATTCTCATAATCCTGGGATAGATAAACACCCAACATCCCATTTGAATTTAATTTAGTATGGATAACTCCTTTGTTCGTCGTGATATTGACCACTGCACCTGGCCCCAGCCTCTTCGTTATCTTGTGTATATCTGATACGTTCTGTATTTTGATTCCGTTTATGTCTAGTATTCTAACACCTGTTGGAATGTCCGGATTCGTGGACAAGACAACCGTTGGATTACCTAAATAATGGCTATACGCCTGCGTAATACCTGTAGCATCCATTATTGGATGGATAAACAGGAATAGCAATACGAAGAATGAAAACGCCGTCAGATAATTGGCAGTGGACCCTGCACCAAATAATGGCAAGGTCTTTTCAGGTTTCGCCTTTTCTAACTGTTTCTCATCTGGTTCAACAAACGCTCCAAGAGGCAAGAGACCCATCAAGAGCACACCAGCAGAGTTGACCTTTATCTTCCTAAGCCTAGCAAGAATCCCGTGGCTCATCTCGTGAACAAGCAAAAGAATTGGAAAAACAAGCCAGCCATACCACGGCACATTCTGGAAGGGGGATCCCTTTATGTTGACTCCTGGAATAACAGGCCCAGCCTTCGCGGCAACATGCTTCCCCTGTGCCATTTGAGCAACAGTATCAACACCTGACTGAAGAGAAACAATGGCCAAACTAATCCCATACCCTGTAAAATAAGCCAAGTATGCTGGAGCCATGCTGGGGGTCAATACCCTAGAATGAATTGTCAAACTTCCAGATATCAACGGGGACAGGATAAACAGAGAAGCGACAGCAGACAAGACCAATGCCTTCCAAAATCTTCTCTTCCTAAATACGTATAACCCACCTAAGAAACCAAAGGCGAGTATTATGCCAAAATTCCCATATGCAGCCCAAAAACGAGGGTACTTCTTTGCAATATCATCAAGGACATGCAAGCCCTTTTTGGTCTTCCACATCTGCACAGGACCGTATATCTTCCATCCTCTAGACTCTAGGAATCTCTTGAGAAGCCAAGAGAAAGCAAATCCTTGGACCGTTATCACGACTAGAAACGTCAAAAAACCAATTTCCATAAAAATCCCCAGGCAAGATATTTAAAACAAAAGAGTATTAAAATGTTCAGGGGGTGTATGAAATGAATGAAGACAATAAAACAACAGGCAAATCTATCCTTGCCTCTTCTGTTAGTGGGCTTATTCTTTTGTTTTTAGTCCAAGTGTTTGCTCTAATGAACTTGAAGATGTCAAATTCAGGTGTAAACTCGACAGTAATGTTCATAATAAGTTTAATTGTTGTGTTCCTAGTCGGAATGCTAGCAGAGGCGCTCGTGACAAAGACAAAGAA
>JALWQZ010000035.1:3091-5897 GCA_027077895.1 Microcaldota archaeon
ACCAATGGGTTGGCAGCCTCAACAATAGCAATTCTAATAATCGTGGCAGTGAACATGCTAATCGGCTACGTGACTATAGCGAACATGCAAGCAAGTCCCCAGCAGATAATCGGGACAATGATAAGTTCCATACAAATAAATGCAATTGCATTCGTCTCAATGTTGTTTGTCTCGAGCATAGGCGTCCTCCTGTACTGGTGGGTGTTTAACAGGACAAATGAAGGAGAATGGATCTGCAATGCAATAAAGAGGACAAAAAACTGGAGGATGTATCTAGTGACACTAGTTCTCATATCAGTAATGATTGGGCTAGGGTTCTTGTATGTATACTCCCCAAGTTGGGGCGCAATAATGGCCTTGGTTGACCTGTACCTATTCTCAATAATCACAGTCTACACGATAAGAAAAATGGACTGGAAGAAAACACTACATGTCTTCGGTGCAAACCTGGTACTCGCAATAATACTAGGATTGTCCCTGATAATTCCCCCCCTAATAGGGGCGTGGTCAAGGGACATCACCGCACTGGGAATAGGCGTGGTAACCGCCATGATACTTGGTTTCTTCGCAGTAATCTGGATGATAACCTATCCATTCTATTCAGCGTATGATGGAATGGTGGCAGGTTTCAAGAAGGCGAGTGCCGCATTCAAGAAGAAATTCATCCAACTAGTGGGTGAACTTACAGCATTGTATCTAACTCTATTTGCCCTACAATTAGTACAAGAAGCAATAGTAATCCCAATCAGTATATTCAATAATTGGGTGGGATTAGCAGTGACGGTGCTAATATCAACATGGATTCTAGACGTTGCACTGGTGGGCATGGACCACATAATAAAATCAGTGCGCTAGAATCAGGATATCCAGGTTCGGCTTGGGCGGCAACTCCATAACCCTACCAACCCTATCCATTGTTTTTGCGATATCTAGCGGGTTATCAATTAAACATGACATTGCATACAACTCCCTAGCACCCTTCTCAGAATCTAGTCTAGACTCTATGATGTCTGCGGTCATTTTCATATCCCTAACTAGTAGAGACCAACTAGAGAAAACCCTCTCAAACCTAACTTCATAATCCATCAAGCATCTCTCAGAGTCATCAACCATAGGTTTGAATCCAAACTTGGAAATTTTTGTAAACGCCGCATCATCGATTAACGGATGCGGGGATCCATAGAACAGAAGGTGGGAATGGACGACCGGAACAGTTCCCGCATCCACTCTAGAGACGAGCCGATAAAAATTCAGGTAATGACCATCGAAACCTAGAGTATCTGCCAACTTATAGATGGTGTGGAGACCATACCCCATTATGACCAGTTTTTTCTCTTTCTTCATCAATTTGTATGCCCCCACTGGGAACTCATCCACCGGCTCTAGTTTCATCTCGTCAGCAATCTTTCTCATGCTCTTATTCAAATCCTGGACAACCTGTGTCTCAAAATCTCTGTAAAAAACGTACTTGTATCCCAAGTCATCTATCTTTTTTTCAGTATTTTCTAGGTACTCGGAAATAGCGTAGTCCACCATTGGATAGAAAAATGACCTAGGGTCCTTCGCCAGGTAAATGTCCAGCACAAACATGCTGATATTTATAATTCTCCTAGGATATATGCATTTCCGAGGTTGCTACCAAATAAATATAAGTTATTCAATAATTAAACATCCAGTGCTGGAGGGAAAGGTATGGACTTATTGAAGATGGAAGAGGTCAAAAAACACAAGATAGACATAATCATCATACTTGCCCTGTTCCTACTTGGGTTTGGAATAAGAATGATCCCAAGTGAGAGTTTCCCACCGATAGGACCTTATGGGTTTGACCCGTTCTACCATGCCAGAATGACAAGGGATTTGATACAGACTGGGCATATACCTTTAGTAGACCCTCTTTCATACTGGCCAGAACATACAATATTTAGAAACGCGTATCCTCCATTATATCACTATATAGTCGCTGGATGGTACTGGTTAGTGGCACTTTTGCTGGGGGCGCAGGGATACGTCCAAACCCTATTTGTGCATGTGTATGATACCAACTCTGCATTCTGGGCAGGTCTCGCCATGATTGCAATGTACCTGCTTGGTCTGGTCATGAGGGATAAAAAGGCGGGTCTGTTCTCTGCGCTCTTATACATAGGGTGGACAGATACTCTGTACAGAACTATGTATGGATTCGCTGAAGATGACCCATCTGGGTATTTCTTGTATATCCTTACATTTGCAGCACTGGTATGGGCCCTAAAGAAAAGAAAACCCAAATATGCCTGGCTAGCAGGTCTAGTATTTGGTGTTTTCGTTCTGTGCTGGAGAACAGAGATATTCGCCGCTGCGATGATAGCAACATACCTAATAATTGAGATGTTTTGGGATGTTTGGAGAAAGAGATTTGATTTACTAGAAGAAAAAACAGTACTCTCAATATTAATGGCAATCCCAGTAATGATTTTAGACTTTGGATTCGACTGGACAAAGAACTTTGGTGTTCTTACCTCATCTTTCCTTGGCGCCGCAGCGGTAACAGGCATATTTTTGACGTATATATTTAAGTATATGCGGTCAACTGATAAAGGAAAGGTTGTGTTTGGAAAACCAAAGGCTGATTGGTATAAGTATGGGGTTATCGCATCGTTGGTAATAGTAGGATTAGTTTTAGCGTGGAATGGGAATTATATATTCAATCAGCTTAATCGGTTTATAAATGTGCCTCATGCCGGAGAGGATACTAAACTAGGTAGGACCATAGGAGAAGAGCATCCTGCAATGTTAACAGGCGTGTTATCCTCACTCAGCTGGACAG
>JALWQZ010000036.1 GCA_027077895.1 Microcaldota archaeon
ATGAATATGGTAAAGACAAGAGAGAACCGGTATGGGACATTTTGGAAGAGAAAATTTCCGATTCCGATGAATTGAAGCAAGCTCAAGAGAGAAATATGTCCGTCCTTTATAGATATGCAAGGTTAAGCGGGCAAATTGCCTCATTATTGTTGCTCGTTGTATTTGCCGAATATCTTTCTTTTCTTTCACCTGAAGTATTGAATCATCCCCATGATGAATATGTTTTCTTTTCGTCATATTATGAATTCGATCGGTTCGTGTCATTAACTACAACCTTCACATGCTTGCTTTAGCGCACTTATTCCTGATTTAACATCGACATTAACATTGTTATTTGATATACATAATTTGGTATCATCCTTGTAAACAAGTAGGTAATTAGACCTATCTGAATCACTTAATGCTGAAGGTCTCACCTCAAACATATACCCATACTTCCTTGTCAATTTTCCGTTACTATTCATATTATAAAAACAAACTTTGGAAACAGAGTAAGGGGTGTTGGAACTCATAAACCTAGGCTTAATTATAGAAACCCCTGCAGCAGAAGCGTATGAATTTATTGCTCCCCAATTGGGGTGATCATTCCACGCCATTAATATGCTCAACCTACTCTCCGAAGAATTATAATAAAAAACAAGCGTGTAACCCCGGCTAATATCTCTAACCCATATCCTGGAATCAAGCCATATCATCCTTGTTGTTGTCTCGTATGATAATGCATCTGATATCTGCTCAGCGATTGACTGAACAACTAGTTTTGCAGTATCGTCTATTGTCTTCTGTTGATATATCATGTAATATTCTCCCAATGCTGCTACAAGTGAGAATAAAAAAATGAGCATTACCATCTTTGACATTACCCACGTGCTAAAACCCTTATTCACTGTTCACCACCAGGCTTACACAAATAAACTTGGTACCCCTGCTTTATGGCAAGTATAGTTATGTATGTGGTATTTAGTTTAAACACACCATTAGATGCAAGCGTATTAAGATTTTTACCAGGTGGGCAACTGTTGCTAACAAATTCAACATTAAATGGGACTCTAACACACACTGGTGAAAGGTTAGCATTCTCTACTTGATGGGTCACTGGATTGAGGGTGTGAGCCCGCAATATTATACAATTAGGAGTATGACAGGAACGCATGCACATATCAGACCCAGGACTATCCAATGTGAAATAATCAACCGAAAAATGTGGCCCACTATACACATTAAGATCAACACTTATGTACTTTTCTCCACTCCCAAGGTTCGCAACAGTCTCAAGTTCTCTGGCAAGTTCTTCCATATTGTTTTGCACTCTCTCCTTTGATGACCAAACCTGGTACTGCTGGAAGAGATAAAAGGAGATAGGAATAACCATACTGAGCATGACCGCTGCAATCAACAACTGAAAGGGTGCTTCAGTTTGTCCCTTCGATCCGTATATCATGCCAAAGATAAAGAAACAGGGAAATAAAAAGTTTGGGTTTAACTGGGTTCAGTGTAGTAGATGCCCAACAGTTCCGGTAGATGCCGCGGCTTGCTGGAACATGGGTTTTATAACCGACACAAGTAAAATCACTGCTATCACTGCCAAAATCAAAAGGTAAATCACTGTCCAGTTGGTGTCTCCCTTATTCATCTAATCAACTCACATATCAACTCTGCACTGGAACAAAACCAATACAGTATATTGGTTGATTGTCGCTACCGCCTGTGTTATATACCCATATATACCCTTTAACATTCTGAGTTGCTGATATAGTGTCTGGATTATTGGGATCTCCTACCTTTCCTGGAGTAGCAGTAAAGAATGGTGATTTAAACACATATCCACCACTTGAGCCGCATGCAGGAGACCCTTTACAACTACCTCCACAAAAACCAACCGTCCCAGGATTAACACCTGCTTTTGTCCATACACTCTTAGCAGATATCAAGTAACCCTTCTTGAACGTAACAATCTGCCCTGAAGTAACCCCTGACCCTGGTTCTCCACGCAACTGTTGGACAGTCTGAGCCATGACAGTGGGTGGCTGGCCTGATGGTGTAGTAAATCCACCTAGCATGGAGAGGAGTATAACAAGTATTGCACCAGCAACAACAGCAGATATCAACAACTTAAACGCATCAAAAGATTGTCCTTTTCTTCCGAGCATCAACTCACCTCCTGCTATAATAACACAGTTCTATTTTTAAATTTTTTCATCAACCAGAAAAAGATCAGCTATTACAACTAGAACTACCTAAATAGATTACACAATCACTGGCCGAACTGCAAATCACACATATGTATATTACTCCACCTCTGCTCAATTGTACCTCCTTATAATCAACATTTCTTGAACAAACCTCTCCTTTATACGTGCCTACAGGCTGGCTACACCTAAAGTTAACATGGAGATTATCATTATCAATGCCTGCCAACGCCTTTATTCCCTCACCTGTAAGTTGCATAGGCTTGAGTCTAGCCTTACCAGAGAACCCGACACCCGTTCCAGCAGCAGAGTATGCAGAAGACAACAAACCAGCAGCCACGTGAGCAACATCGGCCCCAGGTTCATACTGCCTAACTATCTGCAAACCACCATAAACTATCCCCAACAATACTACTGCGATCACTCCCCCCTGCAAGAACTTCATTGCATCATATGCTTGACCCTTATTTCCAAACATGCTATCCCTCCTACACTCTCACATTTATTCATCTGAGGGAAACAGTAAATTCACAACCCTATTGCAGTCATCTTCATTGCCCCAAATGCAACAGCAATAAATATAGTCATACCCATAGGTAGGGTCCGCGCTAGTGTCATTCTCAAAGCTAAGTCGTTCTTTCCTTCATTAACCCTACTAGCGAAGTATATGAGTACTAGGATTATCTCTATCATGTAAAAACCAACGACAAAGAACAACTGTCCCTGCGTAGCAGCATGAGCAAGGGCAGCCTGCATCTTTTGTCCTCCAAACATGCCACTACTAAGCATATTGGCGCCAGGTATGCTAGATGGTATTACAACACCTGAATTTGAGAATGAATTACCCATTCCACTTTTTGATAACTGCTTCAAAGCATCCATTATAATTTTTTGTAACGCAATTGTGATACCTAAAACGACGGGTGCAATTAGAGTCGCCATTGATACCATCATACTAGTGATATCCTCTAGCATGCTCTTCAATGCTTGTTCAACCTTCTGCATATCACGCAGTTGCAATGACAAACCCGCTAGAGACTTCGCAGCCATTTGGACTCCTAAACTCATTGAGTCAACAACAATCTTCATAGTTGTCCTTATAAACCCTGAAGGTATCCACCTCAAACTCCCATAAGCAGGATCAAACAAAGCCATCTTTAAGGTCATTCCAAGCATCTTTATGTTGTGTAGAGTTGGCAGGAACAGCCTTTTACTAGCCTGGCTCGTCGGCAAGAATTCTGCAGCGTACCTAAGTGCCTCCTCAATGGGCCTGCCCTCCCCCAACCTTGACGCCAAAACATACAGAGAATCCTGGAATTCATTTTCCATCTTGACGATATCCAACTGGACCTTCCTTTTATCCTTGTAATTTGCCCATAAATAGAAACTCACAGCATAGACTGCACCTAGGAAAACTCCACTTATCTCAAAGAATGGGAACCAAGGTTGGTGTTTCCAAGGTGGTGGTACCGGGTTGAGTATGGGCTCAAGTACATAACCTAGAATCGCCATTGAAACAAATATCAACGCTGCAACCACGTACACAGGAAGTTCGTAGTTAAAGACTTTAAACCAACCCCTCTTAGGTAAACCGGGCATATCATCTGGTATCTGCGGAACAGGTCGAGTCGGTGGTCTGTTACCTAGGATACTCCTAGCGTAAATGAATGACCCAACAGGAATTATTATATTATAGAGCACTATCATCACAGAGAGTCTGGACAGGATTGCCATGCCACCTCCGCCCATCATCGCCCCAACAGGTGCCATAATGATCAGTAGCAAAGGCAACATAACACCTACATAGTATAGGTAAACAGACGGCTGGTGCATCTTTCTAGAGTATACATCCATCTTCTGTTTTATGCCATCAAGTGTATCCTGCAAGGCCCTATCTAAAAGGGCATTTCGCTTAACATCATCTGCTTCCATAACACTAGATCTTATGAGCATTAACGCATGCTTGAACTCCTCAGAGTACTCCCCCCATTTCCACGCCAAGTTGTCCAAAGCCTCTTCTGTTGTACCGTACTTACCTGTCTTTATGTCCCACAAGAGTTTTCTTACGTCCTTGGCAATCTTACCGTGCCCATGCTCACCAACGAATTCCAGTGCCTTTTCTAGGTTTGGATTTATCTTCATTGACATAACAAAGTAGTTCACAATTTCTGGAATGTAACCTAGCGCACGTATTTTCTCTTTGTTAGCAACAGAATCTGGGTAGTACATAATTAAATACGATAGTATGGCAGCCACCAACAAGGGAGCGATGTACAGGATTAATCCAATCGGAGAATTAAACGCGAATCCTAATAGGGGTGTCCCATTTAACGGAACAGTACCAAATCCCACAACCTGGGTAGCATTCTGGCCAAGGTTTACCCAGAGACCAATACCCTCCTGGTAAAGAAAGAAGTTTATGATCATCCAGAACATGGCTAGGACAAGACCAATGGCGAGTGTGAACATCCCAGCGGCCCTGATCTCTTCGGGTGTTAAATCCCATCCAATGTATGCAAGGGTATTCTCCAATTTTTCCCTCGCCTTTTTCTTGAGATGAACACTAGTCTTGAAGTATTTGTAACCATTCTTTGCAAGGTAAACAAACCATTTTGGCGGCCTAGTCTCCTCCTCAACGTTAACAGCCTTGTCTTCCCCCTGCTTCCTAAACTCTGCACTACCGTAGAGAAGGTTGTATATGTTTTCACCCTTCTGCGGGCCTGGTTTTCTCGTGTCCCTTCTTCTAGGCATCAGAACCCCTTCTGCTTTTTCAATTGTTCTCTAACCCTCTTTCTCATCTCAACCTCTTTAACAAGGTTCTCATCAACCCACTTCTTCCAGGTATCAAATGCTTCCTCATAATTTACCCCACCGAACTGGTCCCTCTGATTCTCCAAAACTATCGCCCACTTAGAATTGGCCTTCGCGTAGTACCTCGCCTCTGCAATTTCGGGGTCCACTTGCTTCGCCAGGTCTGCGATGTACTTCTTCGTTTTCGCTCTCCACTCAACATCCGTCCACATCTCCTGGGGGGACAAACCCCTTGTTTTGACTAGGTACTTTATTTTGTGTGACTTTTTCATGAATGCGTCCTTGTCAATAGTCCACTCATCCGTCTTAGCATCGTATGTAACAATATCTAGGAAACCGCCCTCTGCTCCTGGGTCCTCGTTCCAGTGCTTCAATATTTCTGTAACTCCTATAACCCTTCTCTCCTTTTTCAGGGAACCTTTGAATCGGATCGGCGCGGCGACAACAACTAGGTCAGTCGCCTTGAAACTGGTGTTTGGAACCCCTAGATCGTGGACGACCCTATCCCATATGGAGTATGCATCCTCTCCGTGTATAGTTCCCATGACGACGTTTGAAACCGCTCCAACCCTCATTGCCTCGTACAGAACCAGTGCCTCCTTTGACCTGACTTCACCAACAATGATACAGGAATCACCTAGTCTCAACGCCTCTCTCAATGCGTCCTCTGGGGAAACCTCTGACGATATGGCACCTACACTAATCGCGGACCTAGTCTTCAGTCTCTGGAGTTTGTACCCTACCCTCCAGTACTCCTTAGCAGGTATCTCCAGCGTATCCTCAATCGTAAGAATTCTCAGACTT
>JALWQZ010000037.1 GCA_027077895.1 Microcaldota archaeon
CAAAGGCCGCTGCAGTCCTTCTGGACAAACTGGGAGCATACCTGGGCATCAAAGTCAACACAGACGCACTTGAAAAGGAGGCAAAGAAGATCCACAGCGAACTCCAGAGAACAATGGAACAGGTTAAGGTCGGAAAGATGAAGTACAAACAAGCAGAAGAGCACTCACCGATGTACGGATAAGGTATTTAAATACAGTGCTCATAATTCTAACGGGGTGGTATGACGATGATAAAACTGGAAGACTTCCACAGGTTAGTTTCTCCTAGACCTGTTGCTCTAGTCACAACCGTAGACGAAAAAGGAAGGGAGGATGTCTCTACATTCTCATGGATAACACCTGTAAGTTTTGATCCTCCATTGATAGCGTTGGCAATAGGACCAAACAAACACTCATACTGGAATATAACTAGGATAAACGAATTCGTCGTCAACATACCTACGGAAAAGATGATTGACAAGGTTTGGATTGCAGGTGGGCCGTGGGACCCAAAGAAGAGCAAGATAGAAAAGGCAAAGTTGAAGACAAAACCAGCCGAGAAGGTCAGGCCACCTCTACTTAGTGAATGCCCAGTCAACCTAGAGTGTATAGTTGAAACAGCAAGAAAAGCCGGAGACCACGTTATAGTAATAGGAAGAGTCGTGAAGGTACATGCAAAGGACGATATAGTAGATGACAGAGGGAACTTGAAGGTGGATGTAGTCAGACCGCCACTTCATGTGGCTGATAACCTGTTTGCGTTCCCGTACGTCACGAAGACTGTTTAGACCCCTTCTTCTTTCTTCCAATCATGTAAACTGCAACTAGGCCCGCTAGTATTGAGATAACATACTGGCCAATCTGTGAACTAGGAACAGTTGGTACCACAGGTGGCAACGCCTGTTTGTTTGTCTCACCTTCCCAAGGTTTCTGACCATGAACTGCACTAGGCTGCAGTAATGGTGGGTTTGGCAACCCCGTAACTGCGTTAAATCCATTTGTCTTGAACTCGTTATTCAACTCTATCGGCTGGCCGTTTACAAAGACATAGTTGTTTGTGTCCGGGTTGTACTGAATACTTCCACCAGTTCCTTTTATCCAAGAAACCAGAGCATCCTTGAGCAGTGTGTTCCCTTGGCCATCCTTTATCGTCATCAAGGTCCTGCCCAGATTGTCTACTCTAGTGGATATCTGCCTAAGCAAGTAGGCATCAGTGTGTGGCTTTCCGTTCTGGTATATCCGAATTGTGCCGTCAGGACCGACTGAAACCTGGCTGGCATTGTACAACTCCTTGTGGCCCTTGTAGTACAACTCAAAGTATGTGTGATTACCCTGCTTGTAGAACCTCCATCCTGCCTTTTCGTTGTCTTCTATCTTTCCATCACCGTTTAGGTCCTTGTATGCAGAGACTGCTGTTATAACCCCTAGTTTACTGGCACCGGGTATCTTGGTATTCATGGCATTTATACCGATTAGGTTGCCATTCTTGTCCAAAGCAACAGGTGACTGGCCGTTAGTGCTCTGGAATAACTTTGTGCCAACCAACTGTCTCCACTGTATCCCAGACATACTAGGCCTAAAGTACCTAGGAAGAATGTATATTGCATTGCCCTTCTTGACAACAGTACCCCCTGAAAATACTGCCGACCTAAACGTCAATTCTTCTGTCTTGTTTTCCAAATTGACAAACGTGACCTTTCCATTCCTATGCAAAACAACAGGGCCATCTGTCTCCTCATAACCTCCATCGTTCCGGTCTAATTCAAGTCTCAGTTTACCATCCACGTTAGTCACTGGGTATATACTACCTTCGTCTAGGTTTATGACCCTCAAATCACCAAATGTTCTCTCTAGGTCAGTGAAGTTGAGTGTGTTAAACTTGGCCCCAATATTTGAATTGAAAACAGGCTCTAGTTCATGAGGCGAAACCGTAAACACAGGGCACTCAGAATCAGATATATTCAAGTACACCGCTGTATTTGGTATGACCACCGCAGGCATCTTTGTGTCCATCCACTTAAACGGCACCAGTGGGCTAGTTATCGTCCTGTTTCCATACTTGATCGTGTTTCCATCTATGTCAACACACTGGGAAATTGACTTATTCGCAGTTAGCCCACACATGTGCAATGGGAACTTGTTCGCGAGGAAGTCAATGGTGGCATCCATTATATGCATGTAGTAAATATCCCTCATTGCAACCCTACCTGTGACATTGTAAACCTCGCCGTGGATGTTCAATTGCTCCTGATCAAGGTTGATTGGCGACGTTATGTTCTTCAACGGCTTTAGTAAGTCTTGCACTGGCAACTGGCTCAAGCCCGGAAGTGACTTCAACTTCGAGGCCTGTTGCTGTTGCTGCAAGAGAACATCTGGATTCTGTATCTTCTGCCCAGCAATAATTATGAAGTCTCTCTCATTACACGTTAATAACTCATTCAAGCACCTTCTCGTCTTCTCCATCTTACCCTCAAACAGCTTTATTCCTCCACCTGGGAGAGGTATACCACCCTCTAGGACAACCATATCCACAGCCCCTAAAGCAAATGAAACAGGATCTAAAGCAACAGAATAACTCATAGCAGTTTGAGCAATACCACTTGCAACTAACCACGTGGACATTACACTGAGTTCTCCTTCACACTGTGCGCACACCTGCTCGCATGGCCTTCTAGTGCAGTTCCCAGACGTGACACAATTCTCCAATTGCCGCATATCAGTGGTCTTAGCCATGAATAGGTCTTTACCACCAGCAGATAAGCTCTTTGATAACCCCGTGATTAGTGGAGCGCCAATGGCAGGTGCCAACCTAGGTATCGTTGGCCATAGGTACATTATGCTGGCAGCAGTGACTGCCTCAGACAAGAACCCAAAGTTGCCTATCTTCTCAGCAAATGTCCAAGTCACTGGGAACTGAGTTTTCACCTGTTGTGGATTTGAGTATATGTACCCGTACATATCAGCCCCATCTGTAAACATCCCAACACTAGTAAGCAGTGTCCCATTTCCTACTTTCTCCATGGTTGTGGGGTCTTCAACAACACTGAATCCCTCCTGCTTCCAGTTTGCTATTTTAAGCAAGTACCCGTTGTTTGTTTTTACTAGCCTGGTTATGCCGGTGGGCTGCCCCTCCTTTTCAACTTTTATTATTGCATTGTATGCATTCGGGTTAAAGTCATATCCAAATATGAAATACTGCCCAAAGTTAGAATACTTACCAGCAAACAAGGGATCAACACCAGCACCTAACAAAAACTCTGCTATCTGCTGAGCACCTAAACTCCCCAACGCACCAGCAGAGTACATTCCAGGTATTGATGAGGGTGTCCCCTTTATGAGTATGTAAGAATCCTTCGTGAACAACTTGCCAGTAGTTGTTGGGTCCCATGCCAGTGTCAGGCCTGGTGGAGACAATTGTAGGTAACCGTTCATAGCGAACAATTCTGAAAAGACCTGCGAACCCCAGGCCAGTGCAGTAATTGGCCTGCCAACATAGTATAAACCTTTCAAATAAGCTCTCAAAAATGCTCCTGCAGCCCCAATTGATCTAGCCTTCAAAACAACAGGTATGTCTGCACTTGGGACAACGTTACTCAAGCCGAAGAAACCATGGAATGGTGACTTAGGTTCCGCAGAAGTAAGGACATCCAAAAATTGATTAGATATCTGTTTGTCAGTTGGTGTACCGTACAAACCAAGTTTTGTCCATAGGCTCGCTTCACCTGTACTAGCAAACTTATCAATCGCTACTGACTTAGCATCAATATAATGAAGCAAATCCTCAAGATTACTGCTATACTTCTTTCTAAAACTAGCAATAGCTTGTGCCTTTTCTTTTGGATCCTTAATCTTAGATATTTCAGCTATTTCTTTTTCCATTGGAGATAGGTTATCTTCTACTCCATCTAGAACTTCCAACTTTGCTGCAAGTTCTCTTGCATTGAGCCCAGCATCACTACTAACGTCAAAAAGCGCGGTTGGGTTATTCTTGTACTTGGCAATCAGAGCATTAACAATCTTTTCCCTATACTCCATATCCTTGCCTGGTAGAGTAGGAAAGAGTTTTAGCGCAGTTTTTTCGTCACCAGCAACCAAAGCAGCTAGGAACTTGTTCTTTTCCGAACTAGGCAGTTTTTCAAGATACCCTGTTAGATCAGAAGGTAAATCACTCTTAATACTAAGATCAGAGAGAGTACTTTCCAAACTAGGAATTAACCCCTTCCGCTCCTCAGACACAATTCCAGAAATATCAGTAATAGATTTGTCAACCGAATTAATATCATTACTCGAACCTTTCATAAACTTCAACAAGCCCAGTCTTTTAGCCTTTAAATCCTTCTTAGTTCCCTCTAAAAACGAGAGTCTATTCCTTGCGAATCCCTCCCCACTCCTGAGACCTTTAAAGATGTTGACCACACCTCCAATCATGAAGGCTGCCTGGGCAACACCCTCAAACAGGGCTAGGTTCTTAAGCCTAGCCATGAAGTACATGTACGTCTTCGGAATGACAAACAACTGGGAACCAGCCGGTGCAGCTATTGAAACCACATACCTGTGGGCTCTAAACCTAGACATTCCTATATCCACCTTGCCAAACGGGTTCTGTGAGTTCGTTGCCATCTGAACAAAGTTCGAAACAGTGTCAAAGTATGCATGCCCATATTCTTCCTCTGCAGACTGCAAAGCCTTCTTCGGGTTACTAACGTTCACTTCAACGCCAACAGTCCAGTCCTTTGAGTAAACATCCTCTATCTTGCTCCCTGCCTTGTAATTACACATCCCCTTCTCATTCGTTGGAAGATCTGGACAAACTAGCAAGTCTTCCCCCATCAATCCACCGTACTCAACCCTACCAAATATCGTCGTATTAAGGAGCCAGTCCTGGGCAGGCGTAAACTTGTTTTCAATAATATCGGCGTACTTCACCTCACCGTCGGGACCAACAAAATACAACCTATACTTCTTCACGACCTTCGCTGGCCCGGTGGTCTGGTTAATCCCAACCGCCTGGAGCGCCTTCATTGTTTTGTAGTTCTCAGCAGAAGTCAGAATGTCTTGAGTAACCATACCTTGGATAGCATTAACAGTATCGTAATCCATATTTACTACTCCTAGATTTCCTAGACTGCATGAAGTGGGGCTAGTATTAACAGCCTTTGTCGTGCTCACAGGCTGTGCATAAGCGAACGGCCAAAACCCAGACATCAATAATATAAACGAAATCAAGAGTTGCCTCTTCATGAACATCCCCTGGAAAACTAAGGAAACATGTGTTTTTATAGGTTATCTAGATTTTCACCAGGCCAGTTAAATAACCGAGAGAATTGACAAATTCCCAAATATCTGCGCAACAAAAATTAGGTAGTACCAAATCCCTAGGAACGTCAACCACAGGACTGCGAACTGGACTATCATCCAAGGCAACCTATCCCATACATCCATAATTTTGTTGTAAATGACCCAGTCAATGATATACACGCCTAGTCCAATCAACGAGAGCTGCCATATCGAAAATAAGTAACTAACGGGCAAACCCTCAATAATTAAAATAATAAACCAGCCCAGAAAAACAAGTAGGAAGTAGTAAACAATCTGCAACC
>JALWQZ010000038.1:0-7775 GCA_027077895.1 Microcaldota archaeon
ATGTTGAGTTCATTGAGGAGTTGCCTTCCCTCTTTCTTAAATTTAGTAAATAAAGAGGTGATATATGTGGCAAAGACATATTTGGATACAGTCAAGTACATTGTTAAGGCAAAGATAGATGTTGATGGTCTGATAGAAAAACCAGATGTTGTTGGCGCGATATTTGGTCAGACTGAAGGTCTTTTAGGTGAAGAGTTAGATCTCAGGGAGTTACAGAAATCGGGTAGGATAGGTAGGATAGAGGTTGATCTAGAGACTAAGAATGGAAAAACACATGGAACAATTACCGTGCCGAGCAGTTTGGACAAGGCAGAGACAGCGATAATTGCTGCGGCGTTGGAAACAGTGGACAGGGTTGGACCGTGCGAGGCGAAGATAGAAGTTCAGACAATGGAGGATACACGGGCGAAGAAGAGAGAGTACATAATAGAGAGAGCAAAGGAACTACTGAGGAAACTGGTCTCAGAGAAGATGCCAGAGAGCAAGGAACTAGCAGATATGGTCAGAGCCGAGGTTAGACAGGCAGAGTTGACAGAGTATGGCCCCGAGAAGATACCTGCAGGGCCTGATGTGGAGACGTCCGAAGAGATTATTGTTGTAGAAGGCCGTGCAGATGTTCTAAACTTACTAAAACACGGATTTAAGAACGTAATATCATTGAAAGGGGCTAAAATACCGAAGACGATAATTGAACTCGCAAAGAAGAAGACAGTCACTCTATTTGTTGATGGTGACCGTGGTGGCGATATAATCGCTAGGCAATTGGCAGAGGCAACAGATGTTGATTTCATAGCAAGAGCCCCAGACGGCAAAGAAGTGGAAGAACTAACTAGGAAGGAGATAATAAAGGCACTTAGGAGTAAACTACCCACACACCAATACCTAAACAGTAGGGGCATAGAGCACACAGACAAACCAAGTTATCACCACAATAACCAACGCCATGATAACAGGCACGACGGACACACACGCGAAACAAATTCACAAAAACAAACAAGTGAAAACGACCCAAACAAAGAACAACTAGTTAAGTTATTTTCAAACGTTAGGGACAAGATGAAAGCACTGTTCGTTGATTCAAGTTTCAAACCAGTAAAGGAGACAACAGTTACCGAAATGATAAAAGAGATGAACAATGCACAGGGAATTAAGGCAGTCGTCTTTGACGGTATCGTGACCCAGAGGCTGGTTGACCTAGCCTCCAAGAAGGGCATCGAATACCTTGTTGGTCTAAAGGCTGCCAAGATAAAACCAAGCAAGGTCAAGGTAATAGTTGTCCAGTCCTAACCCCAAACCCTACAAATCCTTTACTTCTTCTTCTATAGGCAAGAACAGTCCACCAGCCTTGTACACCATTACACCTATAACGAAAACCCCCATCCACAAGAGTATCCAACCTATGGGGGATAACAAGTAGCCAATGGTCAGTTCAGGTGTTATCTGCGATGGCATGACACCGAAAACATCCTGGGCTATTTTTACACTCTGGGTTGCTAGGTTCAGTTGCTGGACTCTGGCTGCTAGGTTTGATAAAACAGCAATCATCATAATTAGTGCACCTAACATAACGAGTACACCAAGAACCTTGAGCAGTTGGATATTCCTCTTTCCTATTTTCAGTAGGACAACCCGTTTCATGTATCGATTAATATCAGCAACTTATAAAAATATAACCACAAAAAATAACACATTGAATATCACTGGGCTCGTAGTCTAGTTGGTTAGGACGCCACCCTCACACGGTGGAGATCCCCGGTTCGAATCCGGGCGGGCCCATGTTTTGTTTAAATTCTATTTTGTGTTTAAATCAATCATGAAACATTTATCTGCGTTTTTTTTATTTTTGTTGATTGTTGGGGTGTCTTTGGCAGTTAAACCACTACTTGTTGGCCAGTCGTCTGTGATTGTTAGAATAAACGGCACAGCAGTTACACCACAGAGGATATACCTACCCCAAACAACCGAGATGCAGACTGCCTCTTATCCCTATTCCCCAAAGGAAGATAGTTATGGGAACAAATACATTGTTGTTAAGGGAAAGTTTGATATTCAGGTTAAGACCGTTGTTGATTCTAGTAAACTACTGATTCTCTCTGATGAACCACTTGGTAGCAAGGACAACGTGTCCAGTGAGTATCTGCTCCCCACTGTTTTGATTAATTCCAATAACCCATTGATAGAGAGCGTTGCACATTCCATCATTAAGGGGTCACGTACTAGACTAGACGCAATATCCAAACTTATGATATGGACAAACACACATGTCACATACGACCAAAAGTATGCGGGTGTTTATCTCTCGGGAGTTGAAACATTGAAGACAGGGAAAGGTGTGTGTGATGAGTACACCAACCTATATGCGAGTTTGGCCAGGTCTGTAGGCATACCCACCCGTATAGTCATCGGTCTTGTCTACTCTGGGGCAGACTGGCAGTTGCATGCATGGGCAGAGAGTTATGTTTCTGGAACATGGATTCCAGTTGATCCGACCTTTGGCGAGATTGGCCAGATAGATGCTACGCACATTGTATTGTACCGAGGTCCAGGTTATCCCTTCTATGTTTCACCTAGTAACACGCTCAATTACAATGTAATCTCCCAGGGTTTTTATAACTCCACAATACCCATCTCTGTGACCATTTCTAAGACCAACATGAGTTTGTTGCCTAGACAGAAGTTCAACATAACAATACATGTTAGCAATAATGGAAATACGTACTTGACTCCAACGTACATGTTGCAAACAACACCGGGCTTGCAGTTGATAAGCACACATAGGCAATCTACTATACTACCTCCCATGTCTAGCAAGAACATTTCGTGGAAACTAGTTGCGCCATATGGCGAGAGACCTGTGTACTACGCAAATATCATAGGACCTGGCATAGATAGGTTGCTTACCATGACGATTAAGCGTGCAGGTCATGTCAATTTGAGTTCTGGATTGGCATTCTCTAATGTTTTTGCTTACAGTGAGGGGAGGAATACAACATTGGTAGTTTCCATTAAGAATGTGGGAAACATGGACTTGGGTAATGTTAGGGTAATCGCTGTCATGCCGGGTTATGGCTCTTTTGAGAAGGATGTGTCTGTGCCTGTTGGTTCTAGTGTCAAACTTAAATTTGACCTACCAGAATTCAGCAACGTTGGGGATATATACTTAAAGGCCATCTCAAACAACGTGTCTGTGAGCACATATGTCCCTGTTTTTCTACAAACAAAAACAAAACACGAGGGTCCAAATCCACTAGTAAAGTTCATAAGATATCTATCATCTAATACAACGCGTCTATTCTGGATGGGTTTTGCTCTGATTGTGTTTATTGCCTTTCTGTTAGTTGTATCAATTCATCCCCCAAAGAAGGAACCGTTTAGAGAAAAGAAGAAATGGAGCAAAATATTAAAAATGGATAATTCAAAATAAGATACCACTGCGCCGGTAGTCTAGCCTGGTAGGACAGTACCCTGCCACGGTACTAACCCGGGTTCAAATCCCGGCCGGCGCACTCTATTCTGGGGAGGTAGCTCAGCCTGGGAGAGCATCCGGCTGAAGACCGGAATGTCCCGGGTTCAAATCCCGGCCTCCCCACTCAAGGCAAGACTTAAAAATAACCCACACCACAATAATTAGGCACAGGGCTCGTAGCTCAGCCAGGCCAGAGCACCCGGCTCTTAACCGGGCTGTCGCGGGTTCAAATCCCGCCGGGCCCGCTTAGATATTTTTTATTTCTATTATGTCTGCCATTTCTAGAATCGCGATTTCTATTGCTGCTGCTAGGAGTATTATTAGAGATACGATTAGTATGAACCCAGAGTGGATTTCGATTAGCCCTGTGTTTACTGGCTTAACGACTAGAAACTTAGGGAATACGTTGACAACAATCAGTGCTCCCAGTATGATTTCAAATACAATGAAGGCCACCATTTCCCAACATACCAATTTTGCCAGTTTGACGCTTTGACCATCGATCATTTGTCTCATCATTATAAAATAGTACTTATTTAAAAAGATTATGAGAAAATCCAAACCAGCATGGGTTAAGGGACTAGCCAGCGATTTTATAAATAGGATGCTTAATTTGGCTGATGCTGTCTACAAAGAGGACCCAAACTTAGGTAAGAGGTATATCGAGTTGGCCTTGAAGGCTAGCAGGAAGTATAATGTCAGGATACCTGACAAATACAGGAAACGGATCTGCAAGAAGTGCCATGCTCTTCTTATACCTGGGTATAATGCTGTTGTTAGGACCCAGAGGAATGGCACGGTTTTATGGATATGTGGGGAATGTGGTTATGTCAGGAGATTTGGATATGCTAAGGAAAAGGGCAAGGGAGCTGGAGCCGAAGGTGAGGATAGGAAAAAAGGGACTCACGGAGGGAGTAGTCCTAGAGGTAAAGCGACACCTAGACAAGGAGCGCATAGTAAAGGTAAAGGTACTAAGGAATAAAAAGGAGGATTTTCAAAAAATCCTAGAAAGCCTTTTAAAGGAAACGGGCGCAAAATTAATAAACTCGATAGGATATACCTTTGTTTTGTACAAACCTAACAAGAGGTGAATTTATGGTATCTGTGTATGATGTCCCAGCAGGGGAACTAGTAACCAAACTGGCTGATAAGTTAAAATCAGTGAAGGAGATTCAACCACCAGAGTGGGCAAAATTCGTTAAAACAGGGGCCCATGTTGAGAGGATCCCACAACAAGAGGACTGGTGGTACATCAGGGCCGCTTCTGTGCTCAGGAGGGTTTATGTTGATGGGCCTGTTGGCGTCGGTAGGCTTAGAACGTGGTATGGTGGAAGAAAGAACTTTGGTCACTCACCTGAGCATCACGTCGATGCAGGTGGGGCAATAATTAGGAAGGTTCTTCAGCAGTTGGAATCTGCCGGTTTGATAAAGAAGGACAAGAGTGGGAGGGTTGTAACTAGTAAGGGGCAGAGTATTCTAGAAAAGACAGCCAGTGAAATTTCCCCTAGACGGGCAGGATCTAAGAAGTCAGAAGAGAAGGAGAAGACAGAAGAGGCACCTAAGAAGCCGGCTAAGAAGACGACTAAGAAGGCATCAAAGAAAGCAGCCAGCAAGTCTGTGAAGAAGACAGAGACCAAGACGAAGAAGACAGCCAAAAAGACAACGAAGAAATCGACGAAGAAGACAACCAAGGAGACAAAAGAGTGAATCCTATGGACAATTACGAGGAACTTAAAAGGAAGAAACTGGAGGAATACAAAAAGAGGCTTCAGGAACAGTTAGAAGCACAACAGGAAGAGCAGGCTAGGCAAGCCCAAATAGATGAGATATTAAATACGATCTTGACCCCGGATGCCAAGTCCAGGTTGGCGAATATTAGGTTGGCAAACCCAAAGAAGGCAGACAAGGTTATTTCAGTGTTAGTTTATCTATACCAGTCTGGTAGGCTGGCTAAAAAGATCAACGATGAAGAATTGAAGAAGATATTGATTAAAATTTCGGAAACGAGCAGGAAGGACACAAACATAAAAATAATACATAAGTAGGTGATGAGAATGTCAAGCAATAAGGATGCAGATATCAAGGAAAGATTGATTGCTAGAAATAAGAGAAATAGGTCTGTTCCAATATGGGTGGTTATGAAGACCAATAGGAAGTTTAGGACCAACACAAAGAGATATCACTGGAGGGCTGCTCATATTGGTAGGGATATTAAATATTCTATGAAGAAACAGGGCAGAGGTGAGTGATATGGCAGAGAAGAAAATAGAGAAATCAAGGCAAGAGAAAGCAATAGAGAAGATGCAAAAGGAAGACGAGGCCAAGAAGGAGGCCAAGGCCGAGGCCAAGGAAGAGAAGCAGGCAAAACCAAAGGAAGAGAAGCCACAAAGTGTAGAGAAAAAAAATGTGGAGAAAAAACCAGAGAAGACAAAAACGAAGAAGGTTACAAAGAAGAAACTCCCAGAGGAGATTCATACTATCAATCTTAGACAGGCGTATGACAGACCGACGTCTAGGAGGGCGAAGGCGGCCATTGATGTTATTAGAAATTACGTTTACAAGCACAAGAGGAAACAGGCAGAAATATCCCCTGAGTTGAATGCAGTTATATGGGAGAGGGGGATAGCCAAGCCACCGAGGAAGATAAAGGTTAGGTTGGTTATAGGTCCAGATACGGTAACAGTGTATCCTGTTAAGTGAGAGTATGATACAGGAGGCAGATTATTTTGGCAACCCGCTTATTGGGATGTTCATGCGAACTAGTGATGAGATCACCCTAGTGCCTGCTAACACACCAGAATCCCTGTTGTCTAGTATTCAGACAACACTTAAGACAGACATTGATAAGGTCACCATATACAACTCGTCTTTGATTGGTTTGTTTTCTGTGTTTAATAAGAACGGGATTGTTCTACCAGATGTCACCTACTCTGATGAGTACGAGGTATTGTCTAACCGTTTTGATAACGTTATCACAGTGTCTGGCCATACTGCTGTTGGGAATTTAGTTGCCGTGAATGATAACTATGCTGTGGTTTCGCCAGTTATATCTAAGGATGTTGTTGAACAATTGAAACAGAGACTAGATGTGGATGTTATCCAGATGAGGCTGGCCGGGTTAGATGTGGTTGGTTCATTGTTGTATCTAACAAACAAAGGCTTCCTCCTGTCTAGTTTAGCATCTGATGAAGAGATGCACGAACTATCCGATGCTTTGGGGATAGATGGAGTTAGGACCACAATCAATTATGGTAACCCAATGGTGTCATCCGGTTTGATTGCAAATGATAATGGAGCAATTGTAGGTAGTGAAACAACACCGTTTGAGATGGGTAGAGTTGACGAAGCATTGTTTTTGAGGTGATTGTATGATAAGAGGATATAGAGTTTTTGGAGTAGTTAAGGGAGAGAAATTTTCTATAGACGTGGCCGCCGTGGATAAAAACCACGCCATAGAGAAGGTTTATTCGAACCTAGGCTCTAGGTTTGGTGCAAAGAGGACAGGTATCAAGATCGACAGAGTAGAAGAGATCGACCTTAACGAGACCAAGAATAAAGTACTAAAGCAATTGCATGGTGGTGCGTGATGGAAGTTACATTAGACCAAGCGATAAACATGCTTAAGGTAGAAGAGGCAAAATATTCTGATTTAAACAATAAAATAGCAGAGGCCAATGCAGTCCTGTCAGAATTAATAACTGCAAAGGTGACACTTGAGAACCTACCAAAGAAGAAGACAGAAACGCTCGTGCCCATTGGTGGCGGTGTTTTTTTGCCAGTTTCTGCGACTAAGGAGGCAAAGTTAATAGTTAGCGTTGGGGCAGGGGCATCCGTTGAAAAGTCTGTGACTGATACTATCTCCTTTTTAGATAGTAAGATAAATGCAGTCAAGGAGTCTCTAGATGAATTAATAAAACTCATGAATAAAACACAGAAAAACATCAATGTTTTGAGGGAAAAAATCAACGCGAGTATAAAGAATTCTAACCAGGCTCCGACAGTGGTGGGCTGATGTTTGGTTTTTTGAAGAATAGACTGAAAGAATTGAAAAACAAGATAGTGGACTCTGGCGAAGAGCAAGAGAAGGCACAGGAAGATAAAGTGGGCAAGTTAGAAATTGAACGGGAGGATGATACACACATAGGTAGTGAGAAACCAGCCCAAGGTTATGAAAAAACTACGAAGCCCACTGAAAAGAAAGTCAAAAATGAGCACAGACAGACAACACGGACCAAAAAGACAAGCAGGCAATCTACTTCCAAGAAACCCAAGGAGAAACTAAAGACTAGGATGAAGAAGGTCTTTGTTT
>JALWQZ010000038.1:7785-20099 GCA_027077895.1 Microcaldota archaeon
CTGTCTGAGGATGAATTGGAGAACTACCTCTGGGAACTGGAGTTGATCCTTCTAGAATCAGACGTTGCTCACGAGGTTGCGGATCAGATTGTTTCTAGTTTAAGGGAGAAACTAAAGAATAGAGAATTCTCATCCAGGACTGATATATACTCACAAGTAGTTAGCGATTTAAGAGAAGAGTTGTTAGAACTTATCCCAGATGGTTTTGACTTGCTGGGTTCTAATAAGAAACCCACAGTAGTCATGTTTGTTGGGCCTAACGGGGCAGGAAAAACGACAACAATGGCGAAGTTAGCCAAGAGAGCGATTGACAATGGCAAGTCTGTAGTATTTGCTGCCTCTGACACATTTAGGGCTGCTAGTATAGAGCAGTTGGAGGAACATGCATCTAGATTAGGTATTAGAGTCATAAAACACAAATATGGAGCAGATCCAGCGGCTGTTGCATATGATGCTATAAACTCTGCAAAGGCCAAGGGCATTGATTTTGTTTTCATTGATACTGCAGGTAGACAAGAAACGAACAGAAATCTTATGGAAGAACTCAGGAAGATAAAGAGGGTCGCGAATCCCGATTTTATAGTTTATGTGGATGAGGCAGTTGCAGGCAATGCAATATACACTAGGCTAGAGCAGTTTAAGGAACTAGGTATTTCTGGTGTTGTCCTGACCAAAATGGATTTAGATGTTAAGGGTGGTGGCGTCATAACTGCCTCTGGGTTTGGTATACCTATATTGTATGTCGGTACTGGCCA
Organism: Microcaldota archaeon; assembly: GCA_027077895.1. Taxonomy (GTDB): domain Archaea; phylum B1Sed10-29; class B1Sed10-29; order WALL01; family WAMD01; genus JALWQZ01. The sequence continues at coordinate 8,541 of JALWQZ010000038.1, forward strand.
GGGTTATGATGATATCTCCCAGTTTGACAAATACGAGTTCGTTTCACAACTTCTTAGTTAATCATTTAATAAATGAAACACCAAATTAGATTATGCTTTCTAAGTTGTCTGAGGGGTTGCAGAAGTTTTTTTCTAAAGTTAGCCGTGCTGGTGTAGTTGATGAGAAGTTCGTTAAAACTAGTCTTAGGGATTTGCAAAAGGCTTTAATATCAGGAGATGTCAACGTTAGGTTGGTTTTGGAACTGACCCATAATATTGAGGCTAGGATGAAGAAAGAGAAGATACCAAAGGGGCTAACACCTAGGCAGCACTTTCTAAATGTAGTTTATGAGGAACTTGTTTCTCTTGTAGGTGAGGGTGGGGAGGTAGAGATAAGACCCCAGAGGATACTTCTAGTTGGTTTATATGGGCATGGGAAAACAACAACAGCTGCTAAACTAGGGAAGTTCTTTGCTAAGAGAGGTCTTAAGGTTGGTTTGATAACAACAGACACATGGAGACCGGCAGCGTATGAGCAGTTGAAACAGTTGGGAGAAAAAATCAACATTCCCGTTTACGGAGATCCTAACAGTAAATCTGCAGTAGAAATATTAAAGAGAGGCATTGATGAATTAAGTGGTTATGATGTTTTGATTGTTGACTCTGCAGGAAGAGATTCACTCAACGATGAGTTGATAAATGAAATTCGTGAGATAAAGCAGGTGTTGAATCCTGATAACACATATCTTGTTATGGGCGCGGATATAGGCCAGAGCGCTGAAACTCAGGCAAAATCATTCAACGATGCTGTAGGGCTGACAGGTATAATATTGACTAGAATGGATTCATCTGCTAAGGGTGGTGGTGCCCTGGCAGCATGCAAGGTTGCGGGTGTTCCCGTTGTCTTCATAGGTACTGGGGAGAAGGTTGATGATCTAGAACTATTTGATCCAAAGAAATTCGTTGCAAGGCTTCTGGGCATGCCTGACTTGGAGTCATTGTTAAATAAGGTGAAGGAGGTAGTGGAAGAGAATCAGGAGTTGAATCCCGAAGACATCCTACGAGGGAATTTTACACTTAAAACATTCTATCAGCAATTGGAAGCGACAAAGAAGATGGGTTCTTTGCAGAAGATTGCTGACATGTTGGGCTTGGGCATGAAGATACCAAAGGATGTACTGGAGCAGAGTGAAGAGAAGTTAAAGGTTTATAAAGTCATAATGGACTCAATGACTAAGGATGAACTTGAACATCCAGAGATAATAAACAAGAGCAGGATAGATAGGATTGCTAGAGGGTCAGGTAGAACACCACAGGAAGTCAGGGAGTTGTTGAGGCAATATGAGGCGACGAAAAAGATGTTGAAGAAAATGAAAGCAGGGAAGAGAAGGTGGGGCAAAGGGATTCCTGGTTTGCCGAATATTAATTTAGGTGGTATGAATGGTTTATAAAAAATCACGTTTGAGAGAAAGCAGGATACTTCGTAATTTTAAGAAGTTGGTGATTGGTGAGGAGGTGGCTAGATTTTCGGTTGAAGGGAAAGAAGCAAAGGTTATCGACAGATTGTTATTTCATAAGGTCAAATTGGGCAGAAAGACAATAATGAAGTTTCATATGCTTCCATCAGGGAAAAGCGTAAATCTAGATATATACAACTATAATGAGAGATATAAAAAACACATTCCCAAGGTAGTTACAGAGATGGCAAAGCAAATGCGATTTGACAAACTAACTGTTTCTATTCCAGGTACTGACTTACATGACCATATGGTGAAGAATGGGTTTGAACTTAAAGGCCACCTAGATCTTACCATTAATGAACTATCTGGAACACTAGTCCAACCAACACATATAAAATACTTGAATTATTCAAAGGACTTGAAAGCCATTAAAAGAGCATTAAAGAGTGGCGCACGATGAAGATTGTGGCAATTGGTGATTTTCACGTACCCAGTAGGGCCGCTAGCATCCCCAATTGGGAGTTGGATGTTATTAAGAGAGAGAAACCCAACTACATATTGTGCACGGGTGATGTTGAATCTGAGGATGTTTTAAACGAATTAGGGTCTCTTGCCCCAGTTAAATGTGTTAGGGGGAATATGGATTGGCTTGATCTACCCGAACATGAGGTCATCCAATGTGGGAAGTTTGGCATAGGTTTAATCCACGGTTCAAGGGTACACCCAAGAGGGGATCTAAAACAGTTGAACTGGTATGCTGAAAAGATGGGGGTTAATATCCTAATACATGGTCATACACACAAACTAGACATTGACACCTATTCAGGTAGACTGTTTATCAATCCTGGGACTGCGACAGGTTCATGGGGTGGTGCAACATCTGGTGAAAGGGAAACAATGGTAATTATAGTTATAAATGAAGAGAGATTAACAATTAGAAAGTGTATATCTGGGGATTGCTCTGGAGTTGTGTGCTATGAGTGGAGCGGAGACCATTTTGTCAAATGTGGAGAACACAGCGAGGAGGATATGTGAACTTCTTGAGAACTATGATTTTTCTAGTTTCCTCTTGGGTGTTAGGCTTCCGGATGAGTTGGCTGATCAAAGCCTGAAAAAGGAGATTGCAGTCAAGGTTGGTACTCTTGTTTCTGAAAAACTGGGAAAAAACGTTGATTTCAATATGCCAGATATCACAATCATTATTGACTATACCAAAAATGTTGAGACTCCTGTTTTACATCTAGAAATCAGGCCTTTGTACGTCTATGGCGAATACCAGAAGTTGTCTAGGGATATTCCCCAAACGAAGTGGATATGCCCAAAGTGCCATGGAAAGGGGTGCCCGTACTGTAATTTTATGGGGAAACTTTATCCAACCAGTGTTGAGGAGGAGATTGGCAAACCGCTCCTTGACTTAACAGGGGGCAGGGATACGAAATTTCACGGTGCTGGAAGAGAAGATAGGGATGCACTTATGCTTGGATGGAGACCATTTGTTATAGAGGTCATGGACCCAATTGTTAGGGATTTAGATTGGAAGTACGTTGAGCGCTTGATAAATGAGAAGTCTAATTATGTTAAGGTTAGGAGTATCAGGCCTTCGACAAGAGAAGAGGTTGTTCAGGTTAAGGGGGCAAAATTTGATAAGACGTATGAAGCATTTGTTTTATGCAAGGATGGTTATGATAAATCAAAACTTATGTTGGTGGAATCAACTTTTTCTAATATTGAAATAGAGCAGAGAACGCCAAAGAGAGTTGCTCATAGGCGCGCGGATAAGGTTAGAAAGAGGAAGGTTTACTACATTAAATGTGAGCCAATTGATGGTACACACATTCGGATGGTGATAAAGGCAGAGTCGGGTACGTACATAAAAGAGTTAGTTTCAGGTGATGATGGGAGGACTACACCCAGTGTGTCTTCTGTTCTTGGCTCTAGGTGTGTCGTGTCTGAGTTGAATGTTTTGGAGGTGCACAAGAAGTGAATTTAGTGACAGAGTTGTCCTATTTAACTGCAGTAATTGGTTCTGGGGTCGCTGCTTACTATGATCTAAAAACAACATACATCCCTGATTGGTTGACCCATGCCATGATAATATTGGGTGTGGTTTTTGTATTCTTGCAATTTAGCACAATATCTGCCCTTGAATACCTTGGGATTGCCGCAGCAGTATTTGGCATTGGTTTTGTTGCTTACACACTTGGGCAGTTAGGCGGCGGGGATGTGAAATTGTATACTGCTCTTGCTCTATTAGTCCCAACTTTTAACACAATCTTTAAGTTTCCCAAACCCCCTTACCCTCCAATTGTATCAATATTCTTCGCGTCAGCAATATTTGGGTCTATTGTGATTTCTTTTCAGTATATAACAAAATTGATTAAAGACAGACACGATATAGATGGGTTTGATAGCAAGATAACAACTGCCGCTGTATCATCTGGTCTATTTGTTCTACTTGGGATCATTTTTGTCTTTCTTCAACCCGGATTTTCCTTCATACTCTTTGCCTTAGCATTTGGCGTTTTCATATACCCATTTAAAGATGATCTGATGCATATGTATGCGCTTGAGTACAAGAGAGTTTCTGACCTGACCGAAGATGATATAATTGCCACAGATGTGCTAGGCTCTGATAAATCCAAGAAGTTAGGTTTGACACCTGGTAGGCGTACATACCTATCTTTTGAACTTGATAAAATAAAGAAAAACGCGAGAAAGTTTAGAATAACGAAGGTCCCAGTTTACGAGAATCTCCCCACGTTTGGGGTTTACATATTTCTAGGGGTTTTATTTACAATCTTATTTGGTGATATGGTCTTTGTTTTGTTCTCTCTTTTCTAGATTCTCCTCTTTCCTTCTTCCTTTATTGCCTTAACAAATTCCTCAACCTTCTTTCTCATTTTGTCTTTCTCTGATTCGAATGCTGTACCAATCTGTATCCCGTCTGCACCTGCTCTTATCACGTTCTTTGCCTGTTCTATTTTCCTAACTCCTCCAGCGTAGAAGTATGGCACTTTACACACACTTGCTACTGCTTTGATAAACTCAATAGGGGCAGGTTCTGGCGCTCCTGATCCTGAATCGGTTATTATTAGCCTTGATCCTAGAAACTGCCCTGCCATAGCTGCGGCCGCACTTATATACGGTTTATTTCTTGGTAGCAGTCTAGCATCGCCTACCCATCCAACCGCACCACCAGGTTCAATAACCAAATAGGTTGTTGGTATCGGTTCAATCCCTAGTTCCTTAACAACTGGAGCAGATGCTATTTGTGCTGTAGTTGCCCAGTAAACATCCCTGGAATTGAGCATTGACATGAAATATACAGCGTCTGCGTATCTAGTTAGGGTCCCTATATTTCCAGGGAATAGGATTATAGGTACATCCACATTCTCCCTCATCATTGCAACGGTTTTGTCTAGGTATTCACCTTGAGCACCTATTGATCCTCCAACCAAAATTATATCAGTTCCTCCCTCATACGCCTCCTTTGCCATTCTAGCCCCATCCTCTGGGGGTTGATCTGCTGGGTCTATCAAGGAAAGCAGCAACGCGCCCTCATTTTCAATTTTTTCATGTATGTATCTTTCGACCTTTCCTGGTTTTGGAAATTCCTTTTTCATCCGTATCCCTCCAACAAGATTATATATGTTGCGTCAATATATTAATATGTTATGGCGAGCGTGTTTGTGACTGGAGCGACAGGGTTTGTGGGTAGACGCCTAGTTGATAGGCTGGTAGAAGATGGGCATGATGTCACAGTTCTCGCGCGGGACCCATCTAGAGTTAGGGAACTGTTTTCCAATAATGTGAGTGTTATAGTTGGGGATGTCACTGATATAAATTCGTTGAAATCCATTTCAGGCAAGCATTTTGATTTTGCTTATCACCTAGCGGCACAACTTGATGAATCTGCACCGAACCTATGGGAAGTTAATGTTAAGGGAACCAAGAACGTGTTAGAGTCTTTGGTTGGGACAGGTATAGAGCGTTTCGTATATTTAAGTTCTGTTGGTGTCCTTGGCAGTACTAGGGGGCCTGCTAGGGAAGACATGCCCTACAACCCTGAGACTAGGTATGAGGAATCAAAGGCTGAGGCTGAGAGGATCATAACTCATTTTTGGCTCAAGTATCAGATTCCCTATACAATAATTAGGGCCACTATTATATACGGCCCAAACAAGATTTTTGCGGATATACTGAAAGCAGCAGAGTCTGGGTATCCGCTGATAGGCAAAGGTGATAACAGATTCCATCTAGTGTATGTTGATGATGTTGTTGATGCGTTATTGGCTGTCATGAGTCCGATTGCGAAGAACAAGATATACCATGTTGCTGGGCCAGACGTATACACATACAAAGAAACCTATGCTATGATGTGCAAGTACCTCGGTGTGAAAATGACCAATAGATCAATCCCAAAATCTGCTGCCATCCTTGCGGCTGCCACTGCCTCTAGGTTATCTAGGGTTTTTAACAAAAAATCTAGCACCACAATGTTACCCTCTAGCATAAAAAGATTGACAAGAGATAGGGTCGTTGATACATCCCTGATTAGAAGGGACTTAGGTTGGGAATCAAGGGTAAAACTTAATATAGGCCTGGAGAAAACAATAAAGGCGCTAAGAAAGAAGGGGATGCTATGATACTTAATGATAGGACAATTAGGTTTTTGATAAAGGATATGGGGCTAGTGTCCGATTACATTGACTTATCTAAACAGATTCAGCCGAATGGTTTTGATTTAACTGTTAGAGAAATCATGAAGTTCACTGAGCAAGGCCAACTGGATTTTTCGAACAAGCAGAGAAAAATACCGTTTGCAGAGGGAGTTGAGTTCTCACCAGATGGTTGGGTTGTTCTCAAACCAGGGGCCTACCTAGTCACGAGCAATGAGTACTTGAAATTGCCTAGGGATATAATTGCGCTGGGGTTTCCTAGGAGTTCTTTGTTGAGGATGGGGGCCTACACGCACCACGGCGTCTGGGATGCGGGATTTGAGGGTAGGAGCCAGTTTCTCTTGGTCGTTGAAAATAAGAAGGGCATAAAGATAAAGAGGAACGCTAGGATAACACAGTTGGTGTTCTTCAAATTATCTGAAGAAGTTGAACAGGGTTATTCAGGTATCTACAAGAAACTAGTCTGATTGCCTAGGTATGATTGCTGAATTTCCAGTTGGATCATCTATCTCCAGTGTGAATTTTGTTTTTCCTCCCCTAAGTTCTCTTATCTTTTTAATGAGGTCGTCTATCTGTTTCTCGTTCTGTTTGTTCCTGATTTTTTCTTTCAGGTCATCCTCTATTCTTAGTAGAACACCCTCTACGTTTGTTATGTAACTGTCTGTAAATCCAGTTGATTTAATCTCCAGGCCTAGTTCTGGGATTTTTATGTTTCCGTGTGACGACCTTATAACTCTGTAATCTAGTTTTTCAGGTGAGTCGATTACTAGTGTGTACCTTTTTGGGTTAGACTCTTCTGTTAGTATGACGTCTGATGATTTGTATCCACAGTGTTGGCATGATATGCTGGTTAGGACGGCCTCGCCAAAATTGGGAATATTGTAAACCAGGAAGGTAGACATTGCTTCCTGGCCACACACAGGGCACCTAGTTTTTATCTCCATCCTGTCTATCCTTTTTAATCTGTTATCCCCTTCGTCGTTATTCTGAATACGGCCTCACCCTCTGGCAGGTATGGTGAATCCACTAGCCTAGCGATTCTCTTATCCTCCTTACTCTTTCTTAGGTACATTCTAAATGTTGCTTGGTGCCCAACTATGTTCCCACCTATTGGTGTTGTTGGGTCTCCAAACATTAGGCCTGGATTTGCCATGACTTGGTTTGTAACGTAGACAACAACGTTATACATATCTGCGATTTTTTGGAGTGTATGGAGGTGTCTGTTCAACTTTTGTTGCCTGTCTGCGAGTGTTCCCCTACCAACAAACTCAGACCTAAACTTTGAAGTTAGAGAGTCAACCACAACGAGTTTTACATTTCTCTCCTCTATAATCTTTGGTGCTTTCTCTGCCAGTAGCATTTGGTGTTCTGCGTTAAATGCCCTTGCGACGTATATATTTGACAAAACTTCGTCAGGGTCCAAGCCCCTAGCCTCAGCCATTTGCACAACTCTTTCTGGCCTGAAGGTATTTTCGGTATCAATGAATAGGCAGGTACCTTCCAAACCTCCCTCTTCTCTTGGCAACTGCACGTTGACTGATAATTGCAACCCAACTTGTGTCTTTCCAGAACCGAATCTTCCGTAGGCCTCTGTTATTGCCTGCGTTTCCAACCCACCACCTAAAAGTTGGTCTAGATTTTTTGACCCAGTTGTCAATTTGGCGATATTCTTTCTTCTTTCTAGGATGTCCTTTGCAGTCTCGTAACCTATGTCTAGTGCATCCCTGGCGCTTTGTATTATTTTAGCAGCGGTTGCCTCACCTATACCAACACCCACTAGTTCACCAGTACTAGCCACCGCAATCTTTTCCAAATTATCATAACCTGCTTCTATCAGTTTCTGGGCCGTTGCCTCTCCAACCCCAGGTAAATCAAAAATAGATTTGATTTCCTTTACCAATTTACTCACCTCTTTTAACCATTTCTATCTCCTTGTCCAAATTTGGGTTTTTGAAGTATCTCAAGTGTAGTTCCAACCTGTCAAAGGTTTCATTCTTTTTTACTTGGCCGCCTATAATTAATTCGTCCCCTAGCCTCTCATCCATACCTCTATTTATCTCTTTGTCATCAATCTCTGATATATTCAAGAACTTTTCTGCTAGGTCTCTGAAGGCCACTCCTCTTATAACACCAGTCCCATCATCTAGTTCCATATTCACTATTAATGTGTCCTTGCCCTCACCATGCTCTGGGCAAATATCCTCTACTATCGCTCCACAAACTGGACACACTCTTATTCTCGTAGGTGGGTATATCTTTGCAACCAATGCCCTTATTTCAAACCGACCTTCTCCGTTTATCTCTGCGATAGTCGTGCGTTTGTAGGCCTCACTGGGCAACTCATCCTCTGGTTTTACCTCTGGTAATTCAGGTGCATCGTCTGGTTCTAGCACCAGCCTCCCGTTCCATCCCACATGCAATTCTATTTTTCCATTGTTATCCTTCACTGTTCCATTTTCTACCTTTACGACCATTCCAGGTGATATGCTGTCAGATACTTTTGCGTTCTCACCCCATAGGACGACTCGTACGCTCTTGCCGTCAGATATCGTCAGGCTTGCAACTTCGCCTGTTCTATCTCCTGATGTGAAACTGTGTCTAGGTGATACAGACACCACCCTACCAAACACAGTAACCCCCGTATCCCCCGTCTTTAATTCTGATATCTTCTTTGTTCCGCCGACTTCTGGAAACTCCTTGTCTGTCTTCGGGTCAATTATCACTCTGCTTCTGATACCAACGCTTATCTCCAGTTCCCCCCTAATACTCTTCTTGACCACACCGTTTTTTATCCCTATAATGTTTCCAACCTTTATCTGGCCACTTGATACCAATTCCACATCCTGATTCCACAAGACTACCCACACTTGACCTGTGTTGTCTGCTAGCAGTATTCTAACGACCTTGCCACTTGATCCATTCTTTTCCCATTCTCTTGTCTGGGAGATTGCCTTCACAACACCCACAACACTTACGAAACCTAGTTCCTCAGTTATCTTACCTATATCCTCCCATGTATCTACTGCTGCTGTGGTTCCCAGGTCCACACCTAGTTCTCTGGCAATCGCGAAGGCAGCGCCAGATTCGGTTAGGAGTCCACCGTACTCCTCCACTTTGTCCTTTACCCTTTTCTCAACCTCTGATTTGTCCATACCTGTTTTTTCCACTATCTTCTCCACTATCTTTTCTTTGTTATCAAGTATGTCAGAAATCATCTGCATCGGTATATTTATGTGGGGTGTTTCTTAATAATGTTGATGATTGTGGGTATTGTCGGCGCCGGACCAGCAGGATCTACATTGGCTAGGGAACTGGGCGACCGTGCCATACTGTTTGACCCAAGCCATCCTAGAGATAAACCATGTGGAGGAGGGCTAACACCAAAGGTTTACAAAAGGATTGATATTCCAGATAAACTCGTTGAGTCTAAGATGGATGAGTTGATTATTGAGAACTCTAGCAAGTCGGTTCGCGTAAAAATACCTAGCGTTTTGAGTGTTTCCCGAAGAGACTTTGATTACTGGTTGTTGAATGAGGCAGTATCCTCTGGTGCTGAGTATATCTCTGAGCGAGTGGTTGAGTTTTATAGGATATCTAATGGTTGGCTTGTCAAAACCAGTAAAGATGAGTACAAGGTTGATTTTCTAGTTGGGGCAGATGGTGCGCCGAGTTTAGTTAGGCATAAGCTAGTTGGCCCGCATCAAAAGATGGCATTGGCCATGGAAACCACACTACCTAATGGTTCTAGTAATACACCTGGAAATGTGATGAGGCTAGTGTTCTTTAGGGACCTGTATGGATACGTTTGGAGTTTTCCTAAAAAGGACTATGTGAACGTTGGTATTGGAGCGATGGAAGGGAGTTTAGACTCTGATAAGATGAAGTCTAGGTTGTTTGATCTTTTCCCAGATGCCGACAGAGATGTGAAACCATGGTCTTTGCCATTTAGTCTCGGTAGGGCAGGTTACCCAGATTTCGCTCTGATTGGAGATGCCGCGGGACACGTTAATCCAATAACTGGAGAGGGGATATCCTATGCAATTAGAGATGGAATTAATCTGGCACGCGCTATAAAGGAGGGAGAACCCAGCAGGTATGAAACATATTGGAGAAAGGATTTTGGATCTGAGTTGGTGTCTAGTTTGAAGTGGTCTAGTAAAGTTTATAGGAGCATCCATACATTGATGAGCAATAAAAGATTTGTGGAGAAGGCAGTTAGGTTGCTTTTGGATGGTGGGAGAATAACAACGTTCAAGTTGCTGTGGTACTACTTCTTGTAGCGGGCCTGGCGGGATTCGAACCCGCGGCACCCGGCTTAAAAGGCCGGTGCTCTAACCTAGCTGAGCTACAGGCCCATCGCTTTTGGTTTTTGGATTTCCAGTATAAAAACTTATTTGAGTTTTGACCTAAAATCTCGCATGATTTACGTGTTGCGTTTAGGGCATAGACCCACAAGAGACAAGAGGGTGTCAACCCATGTAGCTTTTGTTGCTAGGACATTTGGTGCTAGTGGGTTGTATTACACAGGTATGAAGGATAATGGTCTTGAAAAATCTGTTAGGGATGTTGTGGCCAACTGGGGTGGGGACTTTTTTATACGACACATAGATTCGTGGAAGCAGTTTATTCATGATTTTGATGGTGTGAGGGTTCATTTGACCATGTATGGTCAGAACATAAATGATGTGATTGATGATATAAAGAAGCAAGTGCCCAAAGTGTCTACAGATATGCTTGTTATTGTCGGTGGAGAGAAGGTGCCATCAGATGTGTACTACCTATCTGATTATAATGTTGCAGTTGGAAATCAACCACATTCAGAGATTGCTGCCCTAGCGGTATTCCTTGATAGGTGGTTCAGTGGCGCTGAACTTGACGTGGCCTTCAATGGCAAGATTAAAATTATCCCGCAAACCAGGGGCAAGAAGATTGTGCACACTTAATAACAATATATACTAGGTATTATACAAATAAACGCGATGCCAGTTAGGTTAACCGACTCGGATGTTGAGGCAATACTCGCGGAGATAATAGGGAAGAATGCATTCCTCGTTCTGAAGGCCTGCGAAGTCGGTAGAACCGATGAGGAGATAGCTAAAATTACCAAACTTGACTTGCAAACGATTCGTTCCCTATTGAACCAACTTCATACAATTGGACTAGTAACTTACACTAGGGAGAAGGACGAAGAGCACAATTGGTTTAGGTATACGTGGTATGCTAGGAAGGAAATGATAGTTGACGTGATAGTGTCTCACTTAGAAGAGGACATAAAGGACCTCCAGAATAAACTTGACTACGAAACCAGTTATATCTTCTTTGCGTGTAAAAAGGGTTGTACGAGAGTACCATTTGAGATAGCAGTTGAGTATGATTTTATATGCCCTGAGTGTGGTCAGGAACTGATGAAGTATGACAATTCTAAGGAGATAAGGAAGATA
>JALWQZ010000039.1:0-3455 GCA_027077895.1 Microcaldota archaeon
TAAAGGTGTACACAGGGGGTTGGGGAACTGGTGGCTGGATGGAAGCAGCAAGTGGAGCCGCTAGTCTAGCACAACTAGCATACGGTCTAGTCACAGGAAAGACAATTAAGGGGTACAGTTGGGACACTAGATGGGATGTAGGCAAGATACGAAAGGGCAAAAAGAAAAACAAAAAAGATGGTAAAAAATGAACCTTGAAGAAATACTGATAGTGCTCGGGGTTGCGGTCATAGTCTGGATGGCTGGCTACATGATGCTCGCCATCGTATTTCTAGTCCTATTCTTCTTTGTGGCTGTGATATCAGTAAGCGAACCCACAAAACCAAAGAACTACAAAGAGATCGCAGGTGTGAAGATCAAGGGCAACGTTGACGTCCTAGAACCTATAATAATTGAAACTAGAAGGACTCCACCATTCCGAGTACCTTCAAAGACATACGCAACAATACAGGCAAAGGGGTATAAGGACATAGATAGAGAGAGGTACACAACTAAACTAGGTTATCCTATAATAAAGTTGTTGCTCGCACTATTCGGTAAAGGGAGGAAGAGGAGTTGAACTGGGGAGCCCTGTCTATTCTGGTGCTGATTGTTGGTCTGATATGGAATCAATGGATGATTGCCCTAGTCGGAGTTATAATGCTAGTTCTAAGCATAACTAGGGTTTCATATCAAAAAGAACCGGCAGAAACTAGCGTAAAGCACAAACTCATACAGGCCTCTCCAGATGTTTGGGACACAACACAAGAGGACATGGCAACATTCCTAGCAGCAGAACATGGAATGCCGACCCAGATGGGTGTGGACATATTAGAACCAATAACACCGAAGATTGCCAAGAATCTTGGAGAACTGCAAACAGGCGTACTCCGAAATTTCATGCCGTTCAGGGCGTACGGAGAATCGTCAGCGATTCAAAGGCTCCTGGCAGGAATGGTCCTCCCAATAGACAAATGGCTGTACCCAAAGACATTTGAAGCGAAATTCAAAGGCAAATTTGGAAAGGAGTACAAGGGCAAAACATTCGTGAATGGCCAAGAGAAAGACGCAGAGAAACTGTTGAAGGAAGACAAGAAATAAATATCCTGTGGTTATTATCTTACTGGGGAGGAAAATGAAATTAGAACTGGCGATTATAGGGATGCTTATAGCCATGAGTTTGGGATTAGCAGCAGAGTATATCCCAGAAACGGGTTGTTGGACCTATCCAGACAAACTAGTATGCAAGGAGCCAAATCCAGTTAATGCAACCGTTTACATAAAGAACATTTCGTGCTATTCGTATGACATTTATTCTGGGAATAGTTGGACCCCTCCAATTTGTGTGGCAAATGCGACACTAAAAACCACACATGTGGAGGTATGCTACAAGTACCTACCCTTCGTAAATGGAAAACCTGATATATCTAGATACTCAGACAAATACAACTGCAACGAGCAGGTATGGTTCGGGAACGCACAACTTAGAATCCCATACAACCTACTGCCTGTAAAATGCCAGTTAAAACAAACAGACAATTACACAAGGTTCTGTACTGTCAATGTAAATTCAAACTTCGTGATATACGGAACTGGAAACAACAACAATGGAACAAAGGCAATATTTGTGATAAAAATTCAGAGGGTTCAAAACAATTGGTGGTACATAATAGGTGGTATCATCGCCCTAATCGTCATATATGGTGTATACAAATGGAGAAGGTCATAAATTCCCTGCTAGAACCCGCCTATTCACCTCAAGCAAGTCCTGTTGTAGTTTCTTTATTGCCTCTAACTGTGCCTTTATTTCAACCAATTCGTTCTTAATCTCATTTATCTCGGAGACTACCTTGGCGATATCATCGATCTTGTTGGATATCTCTGCATTCTTTTCATGGAGCATGTCCACCTTATTGTGAAGCCTCTCAAAATGCTGCTCTGTCTCAGAGAGTTTGTCCATAACCGGTTTAACAGCCTCACCTGTTGAAATTGTCTTTTGCAAAGTGGTGACAGCCTCATGAACATCAGATGCACTTGGCTTCAGACCTGACCTGTTCAGAATCGCAGCAATATCATCACTAGAGATCCCCATCTGGGATAGGTTGTCTTCTATTTGTTTGACACTCATCCCCTGGTCATGCATTCCCTTGACCAAACTAGCAAGTCTTTCTAGAGTAGTTTCATCCATGAAATCACCACATTATTTATTATCTCACTGATTTAAATCTTAACACTTATTAAACAATCAGGATATAATAATATAAGGTGATATCATGCTTCCACTACCAAACGGTCCTTGGTCTCCAGTCGTGATAGGAAACTGGGATGGAATAGACATCTCATACTACCAAAATCCTGATAAAGAGACGTTGATATTTATATTTGACAAGAAGGCAGGAAAGATACAGGGCGTGGTGATGATAAAAGCAAAATTCTACCTACTAAATGGTGATTTTAGTAAGGCCTTGGACTCGTTCTCAGAGGGCAATGTTGTAATGCTAAAGAAGAAGACCCCCACATTCAAATTAAACTACGTGGCCTTGGTGACAGATCCTGTATACGCAAAATTCAGACCCGGAGATATAGTTAGAACGTTCAACAACCTGAGCGCATCTCTGGAAGAACTGGCATCAGAATTCAGAAAACTAGCGGCAAGAAACGGAATGCCCATAACAGACCTAAAGAACGCAAATGAGGAAGTGGTTCACAGGCTCTTTGGGGAACCGCTTGCACTGCCAACAACAATCGTGAGAAAAGCAGGAGAAGGGACAATGCTAGACATGAACATAGGAAAACTAAACCTAGGCTTGAAAACAACCGGAGAAAAGGCAGTGGAGGTCGCCCAGGATCTAGTTATGACTGCAATAATAGGAAGGATGAGGCATAGGATACTGCAGGTCATCATGGAGGAAGCAGTTTTAAACGGGATCACAGTTGTTCTGTACGACGATAACAGTGAGTTCGAGCCAATAAACAAACCAAACCCCTCACTGGATGACTATGAGAAATTCGAACTGTCCCAACCAATGGGCATGCCTGTGAGGGCGATGGAACCTGGAATAGAGGTGTTCATAGAGATTGGTCTGTTCTCACCGGAACTGCTTGTAGAACTATTTGGGCTAAACCAAGAATCAAAGAAGGTCTTTGAGGAGGCCATGAAATCTAGCCCATCAAACCTAGAAGAACTAGAATCCGCAATAGAAAACATTGACTCAAAGAAATTCATGCATGAGAGAGTTTTGAGAGTTCTGAAATACATTGAAAAGCAACACGGAGACGTATTCAAAGGCGAGAACGACGCAAGGGAGATACTGGCACCCTGGTTAAAGAAGATGGGCAGGATAACGTACATAAAAACATCTGAACTCCCAGAGACACTAAGGGAAGGCGTAAAACTATCTGTCACAAAGGCCATTCACAGATTCCTAAAATCAGAAATGCCGAAAAACGAGTTGAGTTCTGTATCAGTTATTGTG
>JALWQZ010000039.1:3465-5522 GCA_027077895.1 Microcaldota archaeon
GTTATTGTGGGCAAGAAGAGCAAATTGTTTGAGGACTACTTCAAAACATTGAAGATTCTGACAACATATGGACACGGGGTCATCTACTGCGTTGATGATGAGATAGACGCTGACCAGGAGTACGTGGGGAGCGCAAAACTAGTCATAAAACCAGTTGACGAGAAGGAAGCAGTCATACTAACACCTGGAAAGAAAGAATACAGAATAAGGGTAAGACCCACCCTGTCTAACTCTTCTTAACCTTGTCTATTGCCTCTTTCAACTGGTCGATTGTGACAAAATTCATTGTATTCATTGAGTTTATTATGTACTCCAACTGGGATACCTTTGCCTTTAGCCTAGCAAGGTCATCACGGATGGCAGACAGGTCCTCTTCAATCTTGGTCATGTCTACTGGTTCTCCTGCAGACACTGGGTGTCCCACCTTCTCTAGAACCCTACTAACTATCTGGTCCTCATCCAGTCCTGTCCCTGCTTTCTCCTCCAGTTCCTTGAGTTTCTTGTTATGATTGACTATCGTCCTAGCCATGACTTGAATATTGTTCTCTATTATCTTTATCCTCTGGGCGAGCAGTCTAAGTTTTGAATCTAGCAAGTGGACAGTAACTTCCATACCTGACTGTGCCTGCGTCGGTCTCTCGTGTCTGGGCATAAAATCACCTGAGTAAACTAGGAAGAGACCTTATAAAAAACTTTATCCTAAAAACTAGTGATGATAGGTTTAATATTAGACATTGCCCATAAGGGCAACGAAATCAAATTGTTCGTAAAAACAAATGAGGGGATAAAGGTTCTGACCGACGAATTCAACGACTATTTTTACCTAATTTCTAGTGGGGATACGCCTAGACTATCAGACCCTAGGATAAAATCCACCGAAATGGTAAAACGAGTTGTTGACGGCATTGAAAAGGATGTCCTCAAGATAACCGTCAAAGAAGCAGGGGACCTATTCGATGTAAGAGAGTCACTAAAGGAATTTGGGGAGACAAGAGAGTACGATATAAGCCTAACAGACAAGTACATGTTTGAAAAGGGGATAGTCCCAATGGGTGTTTACGAGATAGAAAAAACAGAAGACGGGCTAGAATTCAAAAAAACAGGCGAAAATCCGGGATTAAATACAATCTCCTTTGACATAGAAACGTACAATCCTTCAGGGACATCAAACCCTGAAAAGGACCCTGTCATTATGATATCATACTGCTCAGCCAATGAGAGAGGGATATTCACATGGAAGAAGATTGATTTAGACTTCGTAAAAACACTTGAAACAGAAAGGGATTGCATAGGGGCCTTGGAAAAGAAAGTCCAGAACTATGATATAATCTACACGTACAATGGAGACAACTTCGACCTCCCTTACCTAAGGCAAAGGGCAGGAAAACTGGGTTTAGGCCTAGGGGGAGAGAACATAAAATTGAGGAAGAGCAGAGAGGGGTACTTTGCAGACATACCTGGAAGGCCACATGTGGACGTATTCCAAGGAATCAGTTTCCTAGAGGGAATAGGTGCCATCAAGATTCTGAGGTACACGCTTGAAGACGTGTATAAGGCAGTCCTGGGGAAGGATAAGATTGACGTGGAAGGCAGAGAGATATGGAAGAGTTGGGACAGCGAGGGTAAGGAACTAGAAACCCTAGCAAAGTACTCATTGCAGGACGCTGTGGCAACGTACGAACTAGGGGAGTACATACTCCCATTGTTCATTGAACTATCCAGGTTGACCGGAAAAACCATATATCATGCTGTGAGAGTATCAGCATCCAACATTGTAGAGTCCTTGTTGATAAAGGAGGCACACACTAGGGGGGAACTAGTACCTAGAAGGCCAAAGGAAGAAGAAATTAGACATAGGATAGGCCATGGGTTCGTAGGGGGATACGTGAAGGAACCAACACCTGGATTACACGAGAACATAGCAGTTCTAGATTTTAGAAGTTTGTATCCAAGTATAATCATATCTCACAATATAGATCCGTTCACGCTGGACAAAGAAGGAAAGTGCAAGGACTACTACGAATCCCCAAATGGTTATATGTTCTGCAAGGATAGGA
>JALWQZ010000040.1 GCA_027077895.1 Microcaldota archaeon
TTGTATGTACTTTGGTCCTTTTATCTGGAGAGCTTTCTTTATCTTCATCTCAAAGTCTTCTATAAACGCCACACTCGCAGTTGCCACGTATGGGATGTGATGAGCAGCGGCAATCATGGGCAAGTCTTTCTTTCTCTGTTGTTTTCCTGGGACTACCTTACCTGCTGGTGTTGTTGTAGTCGCTGCGAACTGAGGAGTTAGACCAGATCTTTGAACGCCAGTGTTCGCGTATGATTCGTTGTCGTATGTTATGTATAGAACATCATGACCTCTCTCAAGCATGCCACTTAATGCACCGAACCCTATGTCAGCAGAGCCTCCGTCTCCTCCTATTGCAATAACCTTTGTGTGGTCATTTTTTTGCATTGCTAATGCCTCAGCAATTCCACTTGCTACCGCAGGAGCATTTTCAAATGTAACGTGTATCCATGGAACTCTCCATGCAGTTTCAGGATATGGTGTAGTTGTGACTTCCATGCATCCTGTTGCTTGAGCAATTATGACATCAGGGCCTGTAGCCCTTAAAATATGCCTCATTGCGATTGCAGGTCCACACCCTGCGCATGCTCTGTGTCCTGGTGCAAATAGATCTCCTTCCATTTTTTCCACCTCATCCTCTCATCTCAAACCAGTAAATCTCCCCATCTTTGTTCTTTAGTTCGTCTATTGCCTTCCCTAGGTCCTCTCTAGTTATGTCGGTTCCTCCAACTCCACCTATACCATTGTTTATCCTTGGTTTGTCCTTCATATCAAACAGTGCGTTCCTAAGATCCAAAAATACTGCACCGCTTCTAGACCCGAACGCGACGTCCTTTTCCACTACCAAGACCATCTCTTTTCCTTCTAATGCGTTTCTCACTTCTTCAAATGGGAATGGTCTGTACTGTCTAAGTCTAACCAGACCGACATCATCCCTTGAATCTACAAATTCCTTTACAGTTCCGGACAAACTACCCATCGTTAAAATTACGTATGGCCTGTCGTTCTTGTATTCCTCGATTACGCCATCTCCATAACTCCTTCCAAATTCCTTAGCGAAGTCATCGTGCACTTCTTTTATTATTGGAGTAAAAGAGTGAAAGTCCTCAAAGTTTCTTTTCTTTAGTTTTGCATAGGGTACAGGATAAGCGAATGGCCCGTGTGTCTTTGGATTTGTCGGGTCCAGTTTGTACTTATAATTTAGCGGTGGCAGGAAATTATCTACTTGTTCTTGGTCTGGAATGTCTACAGGTTCGTACACGTGTGTTAGGTAGAAACCATCTATGTTTACTATTACTGGATTGTAGACACGTTCGTCTTCTGCTATTTTGTAGGCTTGGATTATAGTGTCTACTGCCTCCTGTGAACTCTCCACAAAAAACTGTATCCATCCATTTTCCCTCTCTGATATCGCATCTTGCCAGTCATTCCAGATATTAATTGGAGCAGATAGCGCACGGTTCGCGACTACCATAACTATTGGTAGTCTCATACCACTGGCTGCGTACAAAACTTCATTCATTAGTGCAAGACCTTGACTACTGGTTGCAGTAAAGACCCTTGAACCAGCGGCTGATGCTCCTACTATACTTGAGATTGCAGAGAACTCCGCCTCTACTCTGATAAGTTTGGCATCCATCTCCCCGTTGTTCACAAACTCAGAAAGTCTCTCAGGTATGTGTGTTGATGGAGTTATAGGATACATACCTAGGACCTGTGGTCTGCATAACTTAACAGCTTCAGCGACAGCATGAGATGCTTCCAAAATCTTTTTCACCATTTTACTCCCCTCATTTCTTTTCTAAAATCATGGTTATTGCCTTTGTTGGGCATTCGTGGGCACATATCCCACAACCCTTACAATAATCATAATTCATTACGGCTCCCTTCTCAGGGTCTATATCTATTATCCCCTCTGGGCAGAACTTTTCGCATATCCCACATTTAACACACTTTGCAGGCTCTACTATTGGTTTGAATGTTCTCCAACCTCCTGTTTTGTTTTCTGTTGTTGATCCTGGCTTTATGATTATCCCGCCCAATGGCATGTCCTCTGTTTCTCCTGACATATAAACACCTCATTTTAGTGATTCATACGTTTTTAGTGTGGCTTCTACGTTCTTTTCTGCCACCGACTTGTTTTCCCTGAATTTTTCCCTTATTGCTTCTTGAACTGAGTTAATACTCACCACACCCGTGGCTTTGGCAAATGCGCCTAACATAGGCATGTTCACAAATGGTTTCCCTATTATTTCCAATGCAATATTTGTTGCGTCTACAACTCTGACAGTGTAATCCTTGCCTATCTCCTGTTTTATCTCATCTGCGCTCTTGGTTGTGTTTATGATAATCATGCCGTCTTGTTTCAGTCCCTGGGTGACATCTACTGCACTGATGAGTGTTGGATCTAGAACCACAACGTAGTCCGGGTTATAGACGTGCTCTCTTAACCTAATGAATTTATCATCTATTCTGGTAAATGCCATTACTGGAGCACCCCTCCTTTCGACTCCAAAGTGGGGGAATGCCTGGGAAAACTTTCCATCCTTAAATGCTGCTATTGCGAGCACTTCAGCAGCGGTAACTGCCCCTTGGCCACCTCTTCCATGCCATCTAATCTCCTTCATCTGAACACCTCTCCTCTGTTTTAACTAGTCCTAGTTTTTATTGATTTCCTAAACAAATAACGTACCCTCACAATTCTTCTATTATAACCTTTGAAAATCTGAACGGGTTATTGTTCTTGTACACATCCAATGCTTGGTCTATCTTTCTTTCTGTCTTTGCGTATACTGTGAATAACTTGTCGCCCCTCTTTATGTTCTCGCCCTCTTCTACGTATATGTACATCCCCGCTTCCTTATCCTTTGGAGCACCTGCTGCTCTAACTATACTAGATATAACTTTGTTGTCAATATGTTCGATCTTGCCAGACGACTCTGCTGTTACTGTTATCGTCGCTTGCCCTAGTGGTAGGTCATCTGGTTTGACATTCGGGTTCCCGCCCTGCATTTCAATTATCTCCTTCATCTTTTCGTATGCCTTTCCTGAGTTTAGGATTGAGCACGCTAGTTCTTTCCCATGCCCTGGGTCTGCCTTCCCGGCCATTTCAAGGAGTACACCTGCTAGGTCACATGACTTCTCTATTAACTCTATTGATGTTTTCTCCCCGCTGAGTATCCTCAATGTTTCCATAGCCTCTATTGATGGGCCAACGACTTTTCCTATTGGGTGGTCGCCGTTTGTTAATATTGTTTTGACGTTCATCCCTAGTCTAGTTCCTATCTTTTTGAAGTCTTCGGCTAAGTCCAGGCCCTCTTCTCTATTTGGGATTTTCGCGCCTTCTCCTATCGGGATGTCTATGATGACGTCTGTTGCGCCAACGGCTTTCTTTTTTGCCATGATACTCGCCAATAGCATCCCCCTAGGATCTAGACTCAGTGGGTGTCTTAGTTTTATCAGTTTGTCATCTGCGGATGCTAAGTTGACTGCTCCTCCCCAGACAATACACGCCCCCGTTTTTTCAACTATCTTCTCTATCTCCTCCTTTTCGATTTCAACAGGCGCTAGGACCTCCATCGTATCTGCAGTTCCTGCTGGACTGGTTATCGCCCTAGAACTGGTTTTTGGTATGACTAGGCCTGCGCTTGCCACTATAGGAACAAGGAGCATTGTTGTTCTGTTCCCAGGAACACCTCCGATGCAGTGCTTATCAAATATCCGCTTTGAAGGTATGTTCAGCGTCTCCCCCGAGTTTACGATTGAGTTTGTCAACGCAGTTGTTTCATCCATGTCAAAACCGCGCATGTATGCAGCGGCAACGAATGCGGAGGCCTCAACATCTGTGAGTTTTTCATCCATGAGGTCCTTTATTATTTGATCTATCTCATTTGCACTCAATTTTTCTCCATCCATCTTTTTTCGTATGTAGGATACAGACACAGGCTTTTCCACAGGGTAAACTACCACCTGGTCGCCATCCTTTGCTCCTAGTGGTTTGTATATGTCTGAAAACAAGCCAATTGTACCAGGTTCGACGAAGGAGTCAGTCAGATCAACGACTGCAGTTAATTCTTTACCATCAACTGCAATCCTTATTCTGTCCATTCCATGTATATCCATGTCCTGCGCGTCTTCTTTATTCACTACTGCAACCTTTGCCCCGCCTGTTGACAAGTCGATGGTTTTTGCTTTTAGTTTCCATTGAATCATACAAACACCTCCTTATATAAGTAAATTTAATGCACTTTTCCCATCCATTCCTGGAGTTATGCCTAGTTTCTTTCCCTCTCTAGATACCCAGGTGACTTTCATATTGAGCATATCCTCAAATGTCTTTGCTCCAGATATGATTGCGAAGCAGTCGCCTATCTCATCTGCAAACTCCTTGTTTATGTAGTCTGTTGCAAGGTACCCCTTTGATCCCTGGATTATCACCAACCATGGGGGCCTATTTCCCAGAAGGTGCCTGTACGCAAGTGCCGCACCCTTGTTGGTTTCAACAATCTCTGTTTCAATCATCTAACCTCCCTCCGAACCATTTCTCAAGTATGATATTTCTTGCTTCGTAGGGATGGATTATCCCCATGTCCGTTATCATGAAATCTATGAATTCTGGTGGAGTCATGTCAAACGCTGGGTTTAGGATTTTGACACCCTTCGGGGGATTTTTCCATACCTCCTTTGGATCCCTCATTTCAATTGGCTCCCAGTTTCCTGAAAGGGTCTCTGGATCGAACTTGAACGTCTCCACCGCGGATGCTGTCATTGTCCTGGCTTCCCTAGCAGCGAGCATTATCTGGCTAGTCCCTATCTTGTTTATCAAGAAACCATCTGCAGTCACTGCGTCTCCACCTACAAGTAGCAGGTCAGCGTCGTTCATATAAAACCTGGCTGCAGAGTCGACGACATGAGTGACTGGGATCCCGTGCTTTGCCAGTTCTCTAGCGGTTATCCTCCCCTGGAATCTTGGCCGGGTCTCAGTGTTTATGACCCTAAATCTTTTTCCCTGATCCCACGCTGCCTTTAGGATGCTTGTTACAGTTGATGAATGACAGTGCGTAAACACCACACCCTCAGGTATTCTCTTCACACCGACTTCTATTATCTTTTCTAGGCTACCACTTATGGATGTCTTTGTCTTTTCTATTGTTTCCAAAACTCCCTTTCTTATCTCATCTACACTCTCTCCTGATTTTGCAACCTGCAGAACGAGATTTAAACTGTTTCTCAGGCCTGGCTCTGTTGGCCTGGCACTCTTGAGCAGATTAATAGCCTTCTCAATGTCAGACAGCATTTTTGATTTGGTCTTCCACGTCTTTCTTTGGACTAGGATGCTAATTGTGTCTAGCCCATATATAGCGATATTCCTCGCTCCCTGTATCTCCAACCTCTTTATCTTTGTATAGGCCTCCCTAACTGATGTTGGTTTTTTATACTTCATACTTGCTAGTAAAACATAACTCCATTAAAATTCTTTGGTTATTATTTTAAAACAAGTGCTAACGAATACTTTATAAAT
>JALWQZ010000041.1:0-8091 GCA_027077895.1 Microcaldota archaeon
ATTTTATTCCTAGTCTGTTGCTTGGTTTACCTGATGAATCCAGTTCTGTTGCTAGCCTCCCAGGTCATAGATTGGTTATGAGAGGAAGAGGCCATGAGGCATTTTTGCTGTCTGTTATTGGCGGGACATCCTCTGTTATTGCTCTGGTGCCCCTCCTTATCATTGCAACCTTTGCAAGTATTAGTAGGCAATTAGTGCTTGCACTTCTTGTAGGTGCTGTCCTCCTTATGATATTTCACCAGAGGAATGTCTTACTGGCGGTTATTGTGTTTATTTTGTCTGCATCTGTCAGTTTGCTTGTTTCGCCATTCTCACCAGAGGTTCTCCCAGTTTATTTCTCAGGTTTGTTTGGCATTCCTATTGTGGTAGACTCATTACTGATGAGATCTAAGATTCCAAAGCAGAAGAGGGCAATCCGCATTCATTTTGATAAGTTAACGATTTTGTTGTCTAGTCTAGGTGGGCTCTTCGCTGGATTGATGCCCGGGATCACTTCATCTGTCTCTGCTGTATCTATAAATTCTTTTTTCAATATGTCTGATGAAGACAAGGTTATGCTGGTGGGCGGCATAAATACTGCGTATGTTATTACGTCTATCCTTGCTATTTGGGTTATAGGCAGGCCTAGAAGTGGCGTTGCTATTGCTGTTAAGTCCCTAGGTATTGGATTAATTCCGTACCTGTTCATGGGAGTTTCTTTTTCCGCATTGCTCGCATTGTATATTGGGCCTTTGCTGTTTGATCTTCTTTCTAGAACTAGTCTGAGGACCTTGAACGTTCTAGGCATCTCTTCTCTGTTTTTTATCTCTCTAATCCTATACCCTGCTGCAATTCCGGTCTTAATACTGTCTGGAGCGTTAGGTCTTATCTGTGTGGAACTCGGCGTCAACAGAAGTCTAGGGCTAGGGTTTATTATACTCCCAATAGTAATAAACTATGCATGTGGTATATAAAGAAGGAGACACTTGATTTTATCTTAGGTGCAGCCCAGAATAATTACCCATACGAATTTGCTGGCATGCTTAGGGCAGATAAGGACACAATCACAGAGGTTTTGCTGATACCAGGAACTAGGTGGCATGAAACATCTGCAACATTCTTAATGAACATGATACCAACTGACCTTTCAATAGTTGGTTCTGTCCATTCACACCCGGGTCCAGCCATTCCTAGTCAGGCCGATCTAGAATTTTTCTCTAAGTTTGGCAAGATCCATTTGATTGCCGGTTACCCGTATGATTTTCAGAATCTTAGGGCATTCCTCCCAGATGGCACCCCAACCAGAGTAATCATTAAATAATCTTTCTAAGTTATTTTCCTGATGAAAGGAACGCTCTCACTAGACTTTATAGTTGCGATGATAGTAGTGCTTCTTTTGGCATCTACAGTTATAACTTTCGCCTATTTTCAGCAGGAAAATATAATTAATACAGAGTTCAAAGTAGATGCAGAAATGCTTGCGACAGACGCTGGTTCAGCCATAAACAGAGTAGTTGCTTATACTGGACCCAATGATAATGTTACCCTCACACTCACACCTCACGATATCACTAGCGCTCGTGGCTTTTTTGGTATTCT
This sequence comes from Microcaldota archaeon, assembly GCA_027077895.1. Lineage (GTDB taxonomy): Archaea > B1Sed10-29 > B1Sed10-29 > WALL01 > WAMD01 > JALWQZ01. Next base: position 1,579 of record JALWQZ010000041.1, read on the forward strand.
AATCACCGACGCGAGTTGTAGTTATAGTGTTTCCCCATATTGGTTTAATGTTACCGTTACGTACACAACCATAGGGACAAACAGAAATGAGGTTATTAAGGGGTCATACCCATTATTTTTACATACTGTCCTATCTTCTGGTGGGACTAGTGGGTCATGCGGGTCTTCTTTTACTCTAAAAAAGACAAAGGAGGGGTGGTCAATTGGATAGAGGACAAATCTTTACACTTGACTTGTTTGTCTCTCTTATTGTGGTGGTTGCGGTTATAAGTATGTCTACTGTTATAATTGATAAATCCCTTAATCAAGCACTAAATATTGCAGAACATACGAAACTCCAAAACTTAGCAATGGATTTAGCAGCGTATGAATACTATAACGGTGTTTTGCCGAATGGCTTAATTAAAGGACCTTTTGTTTTTGGCAATACAAGTATCCCATCGAACAAGGTAGACTGTGCAGTTTCTATTAGAGGAACATCCCAGAATGAGGTGAAAGTGTATGTCTGCCAGTAAAGGGATTGTTTTTAGTATAGAAGCTGCCTTGGCGGTTATTATACTACTTAGTGTTTTTGTTGTTTTATACACTATCCCCTCTCATATGCATCCTCCTGATATGAGAATGCAACAGGCCATGATTGTTGCCCATGATTTGATAGTTAATGATAGTGGCACGTTGCCTGAAGGTTATGCAACCGGGTATTCATGTATTAACAGCAATGAAGTCACGAGATTAACAATCAGTCAGTATAATAATTGGCATGCGGAGGTTTGTATGCCATGAGAGGATTTGTGAATTCATGGGCGATTGCAATTATTGCACTATCTTTTGTAGTTTTATTTTCTACTCTTTATACTCTAAATTTTGATTTTTCGGCAGTTGATGCAGGGTATGCAGCAGAACTTGCTAGGTGGATAGGAGACTTTGATGAGGTAAGTGCGCAAGCAGGCGATTGTGCGAAGAATACTCTCTCTACTCAATTAGAGGGAGCGGCGAGGGTTACTCTGTCTGATAGGGGTAGAGACAGATCTGTTAATTACCATAGCAATCTAATTGACTTTGAGGTAACCCTTGAAAGGAATTACAGACCTTTTTTGAATTTTAAGTTTCCTAGTGATTCTAACCCAAATATAGACTGTGTCCATCACACGGTCGTGACATTCTCTTGGTATCGGTGTGACCCTGATAGCGACACAGTGATAACCAGTTTATATCAGGGAGGCACCTTCTTGGGGAATACTACAGGGACAACTTTAGATGTTGGTTGTGCAGAGTTGCAGAATGGAAGCACAATCTTTACTATAATCGGAAGCGATGGTACTATATCCTACTCTGATTCTGTTGGGTCCTATGTATATAAGCCTAAGCCAGATACAAATGATACAAATAAATCTGACTAGCTATTTCTAGAAATCCATTCCAGGTAATTTTGTGGTTTCATGCCCTTCCTCTTTGCCAGTTTTCTTATTGCCTTATCTACCCCAGAGCCGTACTGTGCAGCTTTTTTCGGCCTGTTCACTATGAATGTTGGTACATCTTCTTCCTTTGCTATCTGTCTCAGAACCTGTTTTTTCATCTCGCCCAATTTTAAACTCGGGTGGATGCTCATCGCTTCCTTGACTACATCTATATCTAGGAATGGTAGCCTCAATTCAACGGAGTTTGCCATTGTGGCTAGGTCATCTCTGTACAAGTCCCTGTCCCACATTGATTCTAGCCCTTCCCACATTGCCGTGTGCAGGCCTGCCCATCCTCCCTGCCTGTACGCTTCAACATGTCTCTCATACCCAGCAAATAACTCCTCGGTTCCTAGGCCAGAAAATATGACATCAATTCCTTCTTTCTTTGCTCTCCTAGCGGACACGTAAAATGGGAACGCAACACCTATCTTCATGACATTCGTTGTTTCTAACTGTTTTACGAGTGTTGGCAGTAGGTCTTCTACACCTTTCATATCTATTTCTTCTATTTCTAGGTCTATCCCCATCTCTTCACTTGCTTTTTTTGCAAATTGCATATCTTGAGAATCAGAGAATCCAGCGGTGAATGCAGTCACCTTTACATGCTTTTTTATTAAGACGTAGAGCAACGTTGAGTCTACGCCGCCCGAGAATAGAAGGCCGACCCTCTTCAATCCCCTAGTCCTTTTCTCAACTGCCTTTTCAATCTTCCTTTTCAAATTCTTGTGCGTTTTCTTCGTTGGCTCCGGTTTTTCAAGCCTGACGCGATTTCTCTCCTTTATCCCGGATTTATTTATCACTAGCCTCTCACCAGGCAAGACAGGCCACGTGTCAGATCCAAGTGCCTTCGCTTCGCTTGCAAACTTTGGCCTCCCGTTTATAGACATCCACAACGGTTTCACACCTAGTAGGTCCCTTCCTAGCCATATCTCATCCGAGTCTATGTCTGGGACAAAGGCAAATGCGTAAACACCATCAATGTTATTCAAACCATCGAATCCCTTCTTTTTCAAAACCTTAAACAGTGCCTGTGCATCTGTTCTTGCTTTTAGGTCTTTGTAATTGTATATCTCTCCGTTGAAGACCAATGCTGATTCTCCGTCTGTTATTGGCTCTGGGTTATTCCCTACAATGGGTAGTAGGTTGTGGCCTATGACCCCTCTTTGTCTACACTCTAGTTTTGAGTAGTCTGTCTCTGTTATAACCTCGCCATCCTCGTTTAGTATCCCCCAGCCATTTGGCCCTCTATGTTTTAATTTTTCCACTAGTCTTCCAATTGACCCTCCACTGACAATACCAGATATACCACACATGCCTTACGCCTTCTTGAGTTCATCTAATGTGGCGTCCACGTATACAACGTCACCTATGCTAGTTACCAGTTTGAACGGCACCTTAATTTGCAGGTTAACAACCTTGCCAAGAATTCCAGCGGGAATCACAATTATGAATTTGATCTTCCCCTTTGAATCAAAATCAACATCCTTAACCAAACCGACCCGCTCCCCATTTTTGTCAATAACCTCTAGTCCTTCAAACTTTGAGAATAACATATTATGTTTATGTTTCTGCGCCTATAAAAATTTAGACCTTTTTTAGCACAACTACACTCTCTCTAGACAGGCCCACCTTCTCTGTCCTGTTTCTTGTGCACCATCTCTGATTTGCAACCCAAATATCAACTAGGTCAAACCCCATATCCTTGCCCATATCTGCGATTATTGTGTCTGTCTCAACAACCTTGTTCGGTAGGCATCCGTTTCCAACAACAATTATTACAGGCACACCGGGTTTTGTAACTCGCTCCATTTCCTCTAAGACCTGTTGCAAGTCCTTTAGATACTTAAATGCGATTTCTGGATCACTTGGGTTTAGATACTTCTCAAGCGATTCAATGTCCTTATGCGAAATTTTGACGTTTTTTCCTAGTGCTGAGTCTATCATGTTAGGTGTTCTAATGTAGTTGAAGAACAGTTCCATCTCTATTGAATAAACACGTGTATACTCAATTTTATTTAGATACGGAGGGGATGTGATGACCATGTCCACAGATCCATCATCTAATAGAATATTCCTAGCGTCCCCAAGTTCAGGGTATGCACTAACGTTTTTGAATTTGATTTTCTCCACATCCCGAGAGAACTGTTTTAATGTTCTTTTCAACATCTCTCTTATTGGCGGCACAGGTCTTTTTCTAAACTTTATGACGGCACCATCCTTGAATGCGTAACTGGCCTTGTTTGACGCGTTTATGAGTGCCAATAGGAAAAGGTCTCGGTACAATTCATTAGGTATGCCATTGATTGTTTCCCTGAGAAATACTATTTCGTCTAATATTGGCTTTTTAAATGCCCTCTTTACCAAACTGGAGGACTCATAATCTATCCTTTCAAATTTTTGGCTAAACAACCATTTTGTCCATTTCTTTATCTCATCTGTGTTATAGTCTCTAGTCTTCACCCTAGATGCGAAAACAGGTAGAGGAGATATGTCAAATCCAAAACTTGTGACGCCGAATTCCCTACTTGCTACAAGGGTTGTCCCCACACCCATGAAAGGGTCTAGAACGCTAAAATCCGGGTCTGGCTTTGCATTGAATTCCCTGAACATTTTCATTACAAAATCTCTTGAGAATCCTTCTTTGTAATAGAACCACGAGTACACAGGTAAATTCTTGTTCGGCACAAATGTAACCAGTGGTCCTAGTTCTGGTCTGTTTATCATTTCAGCACCTATCCTGTTGTGTAGTAATACTCCCCTCTTTCCTTTTGTTCTCTATCCTTTTGTGAGTTGAGTTTGTTTATCCTTGGCCTGCCGTTTTCCGTATCCCGCCTAAATGTTATCTCCATATCCTTGAGAAATCTGTTCATACCATCCCTCATACTCATTGGTGCACTTGCATGACCATGAACACCTGGTTCCCCAGAGAACACGATTAGTCTATTTGATATGTAATCCAGGAAGGTTATATCATGGTCTATAACTATTGCAGGTCTTTTTGTTTTTTCTGCAATTCTCCTTATTAGGTCCGAGAATTCTAGTCTCTGTTCTATGTCTAAGAACGCGCTTGGCTCGTCTAGGAGGATGATGTCTGATTTCTTAGATATGGTCACTCCCACAAGCAACCTCTGGAGTTCCCCGCCAGATAGTTCTTCAACCCTCTTCTCATACAGGTCAGAGACTTTCGGTGCCACATATGCTGAGAATACGTCGTTGTCTATCTCCTGTGAGTGAATGTACTCCCTTACTGTGCCGTCGAAGTCGAGTGTAATGTACTGGGGTTTGTATGAGACCGTGAGTTCTATTTCTAGTTTCCCGCTATCTGATTCTGTTTGTCCTGCTAGGATAGATATAAACGTGGACTTGCCAATCCCATTAGGCCCGACGATACCTATTACCTCCCCCTCTTTTATCTTTCCCGAGTCAGCCTTCAACTTGAATCCAGGGTATGTCTTTTCTATTTCAGGATACTCTAGTAGCACCTTCCCCTTCCATTCGCTTGATGGTGGCTTTATTTCAAATTTTATCCTCTCGTTTCTGATCCTCATGTTTTCTGCTTTTAGAAATCCGTCTAGGAATTCATTTATCCCCTTTTTGGCAGACTTCAATGTGGAGACTATACCGTACACACCCGGCTTTCCAAACATCACATGCACCCAGTCACTGAGGTAGTCTAGGACAACTAGGTCGTGTTCGACAATCATGAACTTGTTTTCATTTGCTAGTTTTGAGATTAACCTGGCCAGTTTCATCCTCTCCTTTATATCTAGAAAACTGCTTGGCTCGTCTAGGAAGTATAGATCCGCGTTTTTTGACAGCGTGACTAGAATCGCAACCTTTTGGAGTTCCCCACCGGATAACTCCTTTATCTGCTTGTTCCACTCAACACCTAACTCCTTGCTCAATTCCTTTGCCCTCTCTAGATCGGTTCCAGGAGTCGCTTCCAGCAATTCTTTTACAGTTCCATCAAACACTCTTGGTAGTTTGTCAACTTCCTGCGGTTTGAATGACACTGTGATGCTTCCCTCTTTTAGTGCCTTTAGGTAGTTGAGGATCTCCTGACCTTTGAATCTATTTATGACCTGGTCCCAGTCAGAATTATCTGAACCTAGGTTTGGTACGATTTTTCCAGATAGTATCCTCATTACAGTGGACTTACCAATCCCGTTTGGGCCTATTATACCAACTATGCCCTCCTTTGGAGTTGGCAATCCAAAAACCCTGAAACCGTTGTCACCATACTGATGTATAGGGTTCTCTCTCATCTCTGGAATATTTACTATGCTTATTGCTCTCTGCGGGCATCTCTTAACGCATATCCCGCATCCTGTACATAACTCTTCGTTTATTATAGGGTAACCACTGTCTTCATCTATCACTATTGTTTCATCCCCAGTTCTGACACCTGGGCATACCTTCTGGCATATGTACCCACATTCTGCCTTCTTACACTTGTCTCTGTTGAGGACTGCGATTCTCATTTTTACCCCTCTCTAGGCCACAATCTTTTAGTATTAAGGGGTTATAAAAATACTCATGCAGATACTTAAACAGGATTATCCTAGGATTTCGATTCTGCCTGAAACACTGGTTGATCTCTGGTATCTAGAGAAGGTCGTGGATCCAGGTGACTTTATTTCGGCAGTGACATTTAGAAAGTTTGTCTCAGAGTCAGGAAAATCAGAGAGGAAGAGGGTCTGGATAAAGATAAGGGTTGAAAAGGTTGAATTTCAGAAGTTTTCTAATGTTCTCAGGATTCTAGGGACAATAGTTGATGGTCGGCCAGAGGACCTGGTCAGTTTTGGTTCCCATCACACCCTGGAGGTTTCCCCTGGCTTCTCGTTTACATTGGAGAAACCCAAGTGGTTGTCATATCACAAGGAAACGCTAGAGAAGGCTGTAAAGGCCAGTAGGCGACCGAAACAGGTTTTGGTCGCAATGGATGAAGACCAGGCAGATGTTTTTGTTTTAAGTGAGATAGGTCTAGGTGCTGCGGGGAGTGTCTACTGCCAGGGTAGGGGCAAGTGGTCCCAGGTTGATGATAGTGTTAGGA
>JALWQZ010000041.1:8101-19949 GCA_027077895.1 Microcaldota archaeon
ATAGGTGGTGGCCCCGGGTTTGCCAAGTCAGATTTCAAGAAGTTCTGCGATGAGAATTATCCTGAACTTTCAAAGAACTTGATTACTGTGGATTTGGGCTCTTCTGGACGTGCAGGTATAAATGAGATGCTCTCTAGGTCTGAGATTAGTAAGACACTGGAGGAGGCTAGGTTATCTGTGGAGACAAAACTTGTGAACAAACTTATGGAGGAGATAGGGAAGGGCAACCTAGCAACATATGGATTTGACCAGGTTAAGGAGGCCCTAGATTTCGGTGCGGTGGAAATTCTTTTAATGACCGACAAATTCTTTTCAGATAAGCGGGAGGACTGCGAAGAGTTGATGAAAAAGGCAGAAGAAACAAGGGCGGAGATACACATTATAGGGACGGATTATGACCCCGGGAAACAATTGCAGTCCCTAGGTGGGATTGCTGCGATTCTAAGGTTCAAAATTGACTGATTTTAATTCTTCTCTGAATTCCTTTCTAAACTCTTCTTCGAACCTCTCCCATTGTTTTATGTTCTCTTCCATCTTTCTGTTTGCTTCATTCACTAGGATTTCTGCATATTTATCTGTTATCAAGACAGTATCCCCAAATTTTATTGGCACTTCCATCTTTTGGGTTCCCTCTATCTCTATCTGCACCCTGTTTGGCCTTATTGAGAATACTCCTCCTCGTTTTATCCCTGCCCTCGTTTTCACATCAAGCAACCGGGAAGTGTGTTCCACGTTGTCAACTGAGACGTGCAGTATTAGTGGATCCACCTTGAACCAGATTTTCTTTCCATGTGTGTTATGTAGGCCATCAAGAAATTCGTCTAGGCCTATCTTTCTGTGCCACTTCCTCAGGAATTTAGATTCATTCTTCTTTCTACTGGGTAAATCCATTATAACTAGTCTACCATAACATGAGGAACTTGTGGCAAAGAAGGGAATGGCGTTAATTAAATCCAAGTATGGTATCACTTCAACATCAACTAGGTTTTGTGCCTTCGCCTCTGCTAGACCATTCATTAGTTTGTTCTTTAGTTGATCCCACTCCATGGAATCACTTCTTTGTTAGCAGTGCAAGTTCGGCTAGTAGTGCTTCTAACTGTAACCTCTCATTTGCGCCCTCTGTTACCCTGAAGTTAACTTCGCCTATCTTGTCTATTACCTCTAGTTTTACCTTGTCATCCAAATCCATGTCTACAACTTCTCTGTGCAGTTGCATTAGGATGTCTTCGGCAGAAAGTCCATACTCATACAATAGTTTGTCTAGTTGTTTTCTAGCGTCGGTGAACTTGCCTCTCATTGCTAGGTCCACCATCTTTCTAGCCTCCTCTGGCCTGGCTCTGCTAGACACCTTGTAGACAATGCCTTCGTCTATTTTTTTACTCAATATCGCAGCCACTTGCAGAACATTTATCGCCCGTCTCATGTCCCCCTCAGCAACATACACAATTGCGTCGTATCCATCTTTTGTAACCTCTAGATCCTCCTTCTTTGCAATGTATTCCAACCTCTTTTTTATGTCCTTATCAGATAGGGGCTTGAACCTGAATATAGCACACCTAGATTGTATTGGTTCGATGATCTTGCTTGAATAATTGCACGAGAGTATGAACCTACATGTCTTTGAGTATTTCTCCATCGTTCTCCTGAGTGCCTGCTGCGCGTCTCTAGTCAGCGCGTCTGCTTCGTCTAGGAATATGATTTTGAATGGAACCCCGCCGTATGGCATTGTCGCTGCGAAGTCCTTTATTTTCCCCCTTATTACGTCTATACCCCTTTCGTCAGAAGCATTTAACTCTAAGAAATTTCTAGTAACATCATCACCGTAGAGTTCGTGTGCTAGGGCCAGTGCTGAGGCTGTCTTCCCAATCCCCGCTCTACCCGCGAACAGCAGGTTTGGCATGTTTTTTGACTTAACATACGCTTCTAGTCTTTCGGTTATCTCCTCTTGGCCAACTATTTCATTTAGCTTTTTTGGCCTGTACTTCTCCACCCAAGGGAGATCTAGTTCTGCCATTTTCATCCCTCCTAGACATAAGTATTTATAACGGTGGTTTTTATTAATATTGGGGGATTGTATGGCAGGCAAAAAGATTATCGTTACCACAATGGATAGTATTCCAGGATATGAAGTATCAGAGTATGTTGGGTTGGTTTGGGGCACTAGTGTTAGGGCTAGATTCATTGGCCATGACCTGGTCGCCGTTTTCAAAACATTGGTTGGTGGGGAGGTTGACCCCTACACCAAGATGTCAAATGAGGCAAGGCTCAAGGTTATACAGAAGGTTGTCCAGAACGCAAAGCGTTTAGGTGCAGACGCAGTCATTGGTTTCAGGATGGGTTCTGCTCATGTTATTCCTGGGACGATTGAGATAATGGGATACGGAACGGCTGTGAAGTTGAAAAAGAAAAAGAGATGATAAGTATGGATAAGGGAAGCATTGTTGATTGGATTCTCATTATTGTGGGCTACTTGGTAACTCTTGGTGTTACCTACCATGTGGCTTGGGATGTTCCATGGCTTTTGATAATGTCGGGGATGTTTTTGCTTGGCATCGCGCTTTCCTGGTCATGGGAGAAATGGACAGGATACGATGTTTGGTACTCTATCCTTGAAACAATATTTGCGTACGTGGCAGGTTTGTATCTGGTTTTAGGTGGCGCTACTTGGAGGGTTTTGGTAGGTAAGTGGTGTGGTATCCCCCCTTGCGTGCCGTTGTTCTGGCCGTTGCTAGTGCTCGTCATAGGGAATTTGACTTACATAGCCAGGCCATATTTTAAGAGAGCAATCCAAAAATAAACCAATGAGGGTTTACTGGGAATCTTATGGGTGCGCCGCTAACCAGGCGGACATGGAACGCATACTAGGTGTGTTGTACTCTATGGGGTTTACTAGCGTCAGCGATCCAGAGCGTGCAGACCTCATGCTACTCAACACTTGCGCGGTTAAGTTGACGACGGAGAATAGGATGATTTCTAGGTACAGATCCTTGTCTAAGTACGGGAAACCAATTATTGTCACAGGGTGCCTCCCTAGGATGAACCTAGATAGGTGCAAAGAAGATTGCCGTGGGTTTTCCGCCATTATAGATCCGAACAGTATAGACAAGATCCCAGAGATAGTTAGTAGGGTTATGTCCGGTGAGAAGGGGATAATTGAGTTCAATGCGCCCAACATAAAAACCTTTAATCTCCCACACGTTTCGTTGCATAACTTCATACAGATTATCCCTATATCCTTTGGGTGCCTGGGTAATTGTGCGTTCTGTGGGGTCAAGAATGTTAGACAAAAACTAGTGTCTGTTCCAATCAAAGATATACGGCTGGAGTTTGAGAGGGCGATTAGGTTAGGCAAGAAGGAGATATGGTTAACCAGTCAGGATGATGCCGTGTATGGCTGGGACATAGGGGCGAACCTAAACACCCTCCTAGGGAATCTGCTCGATGTCAAGGGGGAGTTTAGAGTTAGGCTTGGCATGATGAATCCAGGGGGTGCGAGAACACTGGTTCCTAAATTGTTTGATTTTTTTAAGGATCACAGGATGTACAAATTTGTGCATCTTCCTGTTCAGAGTGGTAGCGATAGAGTGTTAGAGTTGATGAGAAGACAGCACACCGTCGGCGATTTTGTTGACCTAGTTGACGCATTCAGAAAGGAAGTTCGAGACATAACTATCTCCACGGATATAATTGTTGGGTTTCCAGGGGAGACAGATGATGACTTTGGTATGACTATTGATTTATTAAAAATGACCAAACCGGATATAGTCAATGTTTCAAAGTTTTATCCTAGGCCAAACACAGAGGCTGCGAGAATGAAGAAGATTCCGACAGAAGTTATATCTGAGAGAACTAGGGAGATATCTAGGCTTGTTGGTGAAATTGCCCAGGAGTCTAACAAACGCATGGTTGGAAGGGAGGAGGTGGTCCTCGTCTCTGATCAGAAGGATGGGCAACCGGTTGGCAGAACACAGAACTACAAGCAGGTTTTTCTAGATGAAGATGTGGACCTGGGGGATTTCTACCTAGTTAAAATAGTAGGTGCAGGCAGGCGTTCACTCAGGGGCAAATTGATAAGAAAATTTATTTACCCTGCATAGCATAACTATACCATGAATGTTTCCAAATTGATTTCTGAGTCGTGGGAAACTTATGAGAGGACAGTTGATCTTGTTTGGCCCCTAGGGCTTCTGGTCCTTCTAGTCTCTAGTTTTCTCATGTTGACGTCTACCTACATCTCTGGTGGTGCGGGTTTTGTTAAGTACCTTGATGTTATGTACTCCAACATTACTTCTGCTGTTATAATCCTATTAGTTTCGGTAACCGGTTTGTTTATGTTCGCATTCCTGTCCGTCGGTGCCTCTGCAGTTGTCAAATACAGGAGGACCCTTGATGACCTCTCATTTGTGAAGTTGGCGAATAGAGCAGTTAAGTATTCTGTTAGGGTGAGTGTTGGGTGGTTCTTCTTGGGCCTAGCGTCATTCATCATAGGTGTCGTGTTTGAGTACTTGAACGTGCCTTCAATATTTTTAGTTTTGACCTTCTTGGTATTGTGGTGGGGGGCCATATTCCTACCTCAGACCATTGTCCTAGAAGACCTGTCGTTCACCAGGGGATTTGCCAAGAGTATTAAGTACTCCATCAAGTACTGGCCTCACGTTCTTTTTTACTACCTGCTCGCTGCACTGTTCATTTTCTTGATAATCCTGTCAGAGGTAGCACTGGAACAAATGCCATATTTCTATTGGACTGCCCCATTCATATCTGGGATTTTGCTCTTTCTAATTGTCGTTCCGTTCCTAGAAATCTTGAAGTGCGAATTTTACTTAGCGAAGAAGTACAAGATTACGTCCGCAGGGCTGAAATGATTTAAACAACTACTTGCATAAAACCAGAGATGCGACTAATCATTGCTGAGAAGGACAAGGCTGCTAGGCGGATTGCTGAGATACTGAGTGGTGGAAAGGTAAAAACAATAAAAGAAGGACGTGCCAGAGTATATGATATTGGCGTTTTCGACGGCGAAGATACAGTCGTTATCCCACTATCTGGCCACATAGTTGATGTGGACTTTGATAAGGATTTCTCCAGTTGGAAGGACTCAAGTCTCTGGGACATAGTTGATGCGAATTTTGTGTATAAACCAAGTAGGCGGGACATCGCTAGATTGCTGGAGGAGTATGGCAAACTAGCAGAGAGGGTCACAATCGCAACTGATTTTGATAGAGAAGGAGAAGCAATAGGAAGGGAAGCGTTGAATATAATAAGAAAAGTCAACCCGAATGTGAGGGTGGATAGGGCACGTTTTTCAGCGATAACACCGAAGGATATAAAGGAGGCATTTAAGGACGAGAACTTGTATCCACTTGATGAAAACCTGGCTGATTCTGCTGATGCTAGAAGAGAAGTAGATCTAGCCTGGGGTGCAGTCTTAACTAGATTTGTTTCACTCACCAGTGGGAAACTTGGGAGAAATTTTTTGTCTGTAGGTAGGGTGCAGACTCCTACACTGGCCCTAGTTGTAAATTGTGAGAAGGAAATCCAGGCCTTTAAGCCGAAGCCCTACTGGGTGTTATCTGCTTTACTGGAGAAAAATTCCAAATTTGAGGCGAAGTATAAAAAGGACAAAATCTGGGATAAGGCAGAACTTGATGGTCTGCTTGCCAAATTGGACGGCGCTAAGGAAGGAGTAGTGACAAAGGTCACAAAGCGTTCAAAGAAGTATTCCAAACCCACTCCTTTTAACACGAACGATTTTTTGAGGGCTGCTGCGAATATAGGTGTGCCTCCTGCCAAGGCCATGCAGATAGCCGAGAACCTCTACATGTCTGGGTATATATCATATCCCAGAACAGACAATACTGTTTATCCAAAAACAATTGACTTTAAATCTATCCTCCATGCATTGGAGGGTAGTCCAGAGTTTGGGGCTTTGGCTAGGAAGATCCTATCACAGGAGGAGATTGTTCCGAGTAATGGGAAGAAACAGTCAAATGACCATCCCCCTATTCATCCAACAGGCGTTGCAAAGAAGTCTAGTTTAGATCCGGCAAGTTGGAAGATTTACGAACTCGTTGTCAGACGTTTCTTTGCCACATTGGCCACAGATGCAAAACTGAATGTTGTAAAGGCAGAAATTGAGATAGATGGCGTTGTATTTGTTGCCAATGGTCAGACAATAAAGGATCCGGGATGGCTTGAGTTTTATACGTACTCACAGACAAAGGAGAACAAACTACCAGAGTTGAAGGAACGGGATGTTGTAAAGGTCTTGAAGATCATACACCAAGAAAAACAGACGCAACCACCGAATAGGTATACTCCTGCATCCCTCTTGAAGGAGATGGAGAAATTAGGCCTTGGTACCAAATCAACCAGGCCCACTATAATCCAGAAATTGCTTGATAGAGGGTATATATCAGGAACAAGGAACTATACACCTTCGAGTGTTGCATTTAAAGTCATTGAGACACTCGAGAAGCACGCTGAAAGAATCACAAAACCAGATATGACCGCTAAACTTGAAGAGGACATGCAAAGAATAGCCGATAGGAAGAAGAGGAAGAGAGATGTTGTTGAGGAATCAAAGAAACTGCTTAGAGAAGCGCTGAAGCAATTGTTTGATAACCAGGAGGCGATAAAAAAGGAGATGAGGGAGGGTATTAAGGAGGATAGGCTGAAGAGCAAAACTTTAGGGCCATGTAAGAATTGTGATGGTGTTCTTGTTATTAGGGTTTCTAAGGCCACTGGCAAGAGGTTTGCGGCATGTTCTTCGTATCCAGACTGCAATGAGACGTGGCCACTCCCGCAGAAGGGTTCGGTACAGCCAACAGGAAAGATATGCCCTCAGTGTGGGACGCCAATAATAAGAGTTACGGTTAAGAAGGGCAAGCGTAAGTACACATATCAGATGTGCCTTGATCCTAATTGTCCAACAAAAAAGGACTGGGGTAAGGAGAATGAAGGTTGAGATTGACCTAAAAAAAAGCGTGGCTGAGAATGCTGCTATATACTATGAAAGGGCAAAAAAGGCAAAGAGAAAGATACCTAGTTTGCTGAATGCCATTGAAAATACAAAGAGGGAGATGGAGGCCCAAGAGGAAAGGGAGAAGGAGAGTGGAGAGAGGAGATTGAAGAAGAAAAGAGATAAGGACTGGTACGAGAAGTTTCATTGGTTTATATCAAGTGATGGGTTCCTTGTTTTAGGTGGGAAGGATGCTAGGAGTAACCAGATTCTTGTTAGGAGATACATGGAGGACAAGGACCTCTTTTTACATGCTGACATTAGAGGTGGGTCTGTTGTCGTGATAAAGAGCGATAGAAAGGGGGTACCTGAAAGAACAAAGCAGGAAGCAGCCCAGTTTGCTGCCACATTCTCTAGGGCCTTTTCTACTGGATTAGGAGGCATAACTGTGTACGCTGCGAGGCCCGAACAGGTGAAGACCGCTGCCAAATCTGGTGAATATCTCCCAAAGGGGGGATTTGTTATCATTGGTGAGAGGGAGTGGTTCAAGTCAATGCCCGTTAAAGTTGCTATCTCTTATGACAAGGAGAAACATAGGGTTGTTTCCGGCCCGGAGTCTGCAATAAAACAGTATGGTGATTATATACTCGTCGTTCCTGGTGACATGGACAAGGGAGAGTTGGCAAAGAGGGTGAAGAAAAAACTTGGTGAAATTTTCGGTGTAGACGTTGACTTAAACGATGTAATCTCTATGCTACCTCCAGGCAAGGGAAAAATCATTCAATCCCAGAACTAGTAATTGTGAATCTAACTATCTTACCTGTTTGCCTGGATATGTGTTTCACTAGTTTTGCGGTTCGGTACTGGCCAACCACGTTTAGTTCAACCCTGACCTTCGCATTGTACCCCATGACCTCCCTTGCTAATGGTTCATAACCCCCCTTAAAGTCTGAGTATATCTGGTTCGTGACAACGACGGCTGCGTTTTTCTTTCTTGCGTGCCATGACAGCATTGCCAACTGCTTGCCTAGTTCTATGTTCGCTTGTTCTGGATTGGCTCTATCCAATTCTAGTCGGTAGTGATATGTTATAGGGTCAACCACAATTAGCCTGTAATCTCTCCCTATCACACTTCTTATTATTTGGGTTTGGTGCTCTAGACTTTCTGGTTCTAGGAGGCTTACGTTTTCAAGGACTTTCTCAAAGTGATCCCCTGAAACCTGCTCAACCCTGCCCAGGTGGAAGGAACCTTCTGGATCTATGAATGCCACACGGAATCCGGATTTAACCGCGTTGACTGTTGCAAGTATGGATATGTTCGATTTTCCAGATGATGGCGGTCCGTAGAATTCAGTTATAAGTTCAGTTAGCGCCCCACCTGTGAGTGTGTCTATTGGTCTACCTATTGGTATTGACTTTAGTCCATGTACCCTTGATTTAGGCTTCCAAATTTCCACATATTCCTTCTGGACTAGCAGGTTAAAAAGCTTTTATTTACCATATCTCAAAATATATACAATAACTGGTTTCTAGGTGGTGCCCATGGTGGAGAAGAAAGATGGTATTACACTCAAGGTTGCAGAGGCTTTTAGGTCAGATGCTGGTAGAGGCATAGTTAGGCTTGATACTCAAACTAGGCGTGCTCTGGATGTCATGTCCGGGGATGTAGTCAAAATCACAGGTAAGAAGGAGACTGCTGCTATTGTTTGGCAGAGCCATCCTCAAGATGAGGGTCTTGGGATTATAAGGATGGATGGTATTCTCAGGCAAAACGCGGATGTTAGTATAGGGGATAAGGTCAAGGTGGAAAAGATAGAACCAAAACCAGCAGCCACCGTTGTTCTGGCACCAACACAACCGATAAACTTCTCACCAGGGTTTGAAGAGTATGTGAAAAATAGGATACTTGGAAGACCGGTCAACAAAGGAGACAGGCTGATGGTTGGGGTCTTTGGCCAGGCGTTGATGTTGTTTGTTGTTAATACAAAGCCTAGGGGCATAGTACAGATAACAGATGATACTGTGCTCGAGTTGAAGAAGGAACCAGTTAAGGAGTTGCAGGGGGTCCCCCAGGTTACTTATGAGGATATTGGGGGTTTGAAGGACGCTATTCAGAAAATTAGGGAAATGGTTGAAATACCAATGAAGCACCCTGAATTGTTTGAGCGTCTAGGGATTGAGCCTCCGAAGGGAGTTCTCCTCTATGGGCCACCAGGTACTGGTAAGACATTATTGGCAAAGGCGGTTGCGAACGAGACGGATGCACATTTCATTGCTTTGAACGGTCCAGAGATAATGAGCAAGTTTGTTGGTGAAGCAGAGGAAAGGCTTAGGCAGATATTCAAGGAAGCACAGGAGAACTCACCGTCCATTATATTCATAGATGAGATTGATGCAATTGCTCCAAAGAGGGAAGAGACTGTAGGCGAAGTTGAGAGGAGAGTTGTTGCCCAGTTGTTGGCTTTAATGGATGGTCTGCAGTCTAGGGGGCAGGTTGTTGTCATTGCTGCCACAAACAGACCCAACGCTATTGACCCTGCTCTGAGGAGACCTGGCCGTTTTGACAGGGAGATAGAGATAGGAGTCCCAGATAGGAATGGTAGAAAGGAGATTCTCCAAATACATACTAGGAATATGCCAATTGAACCAGATTACTCAAAGTCCGTTGTTGCTGAAGAACTAGGCAAATTGAAGGTAGATGCTAAACTTAGGGCAAAGGTATTGTCCAAGATAGAGAGAGTGAAGAAGAGTGAGGAGGTAAAAGATATAATTGACCATGAGTTGCCCACTAACTTGAGGGATGAGTTCCATAGAAGATTAGTCGACAGAATGTTAGATTACCTAGCAGATAGGACATATGGATTTGTTGGTGCTGACCTTGCAGCGTTGTGTAAGGAAGCGGCAATGAAGGCATTGAGGCGCATACTTCCAAAGATTGATTTGGACAAGGAGGAGATACCAAGGGAGATCCTGGAATCATTGAAGGTTACAAAGGAAGACTTTATGAATGCTCTCAGGGAGATTCAGCCATCTGCTATGAGAGAGGTTCTAGTTGAGATACCAAAGGTAAAGTGGTCAGATATAGGTGATCTAACTGAGGCGAAGCAGGAATTGAAGGAGGCTGTTGAGTGGCCATTGAAGTACCCAGACATGTTTGATAGGATGGGAATTAGGCCGCCCAAGGGTATTCTCTTGTATGGTCCTCCAGGTACTGGTAAGACATTATTGGCAAAGGCGGTTGCGAACGAATCAGGCGCAAACTTCATAGCGGTAAAGGGACCCGAATTGTTGAGCAAGTGGGTAGGCGAGTCTGAGAAGGGTATAAGAGAGATATTCAGGAAGGCGAGACAGGTTGCACCTTGTGTTATATTCTTTGATGAGATAGACGCGTTGGCACCTAGGAGAGGTTTGTATGAGGGGAGTCATGTCACCGAGAGTGTCGTCAACCAGTTGCTCACTGAAATGGACGGCATTGAGGATATGCGCGGTGTTGTTGTCATTGCTGCCACAAACAGACCCGACTTGATTGACCCCGGGTTGTTGAGGCCGGGTAGGTTTGACAGATTGATTCTTGTACCTGCGCCAGACGAGAAGGGAAGGCTAGAGATACTAAAGGTCCATACCAGGAAAGTACCACTGGCTAAAGACGTTAACCTGGAAAAGATAGCGAAGGAGGCAGAGAACTTCTCTGGTGCAGATATTGAGGCCCTTGTGAGAGAGGCAGTTATGACTGCGCTTAGGGAGAGCAGAGATGCCAAGGAAGTCAAGAAGAAACACTTTGAGATTGCTCTTAAGAAGATAAGGCCTAGCGTCAAACCAGAGATGATGAAGTACTACCTAGACTTTAAGGAGAACTACACGTCTGGTTCTAAGAAGGTGGAGGGAGGACCTAACTACTATAGTTAGGACTTGTCTCCTTCTGACTCCTTTTTTGTGGCCTTCCTTACAATCAAGTATATTTTCCTCTTTCTTGCATTCTTTGGATTATCTATCGCGAATTCACCTGTGAATCCCGCCTTCACAAACGCTCTACCAACTCTGATCATCTCATCTTCAGACCTAGGATAAAACTGGATTATTCCCGTCCCACCCTGCTTTAGCACTCTATAACATTCCAGTGCGACCTTCTCAACATCCTTTTTGCCTAGCCATTGTAGCATGGATATGGATAGAATGCCATCAAATGATTCGTCTTCAAATGGTAGTTCTCTGGCGTCTGCCTTGCGCACATCAAACCCCGATTCCTTCGCGAATTGTAGCATTTTATCAGATATGTCAATACCGACGGACTTGTAGCCCTTTGAGTCTAGGACTTCCATGGAGAACCCCGACCCACAACCTAGGTCAAGAATCCTCGCACCCTTCGGCCACTGGGCCAACTCTATCGCCCTCAATGTTATTTTGTGTTGAATATTCCTTATGGCATTTGACTTTGCATAGTCCTCTCCATACTTCTCAAAATACTCCTCTGCGTTTGTCTTGTCCTCTGGTCTGTTCTTGTTCTTTACTTCCCATCCCATCTCTATCACAACAGATATAGTGCTCCTCCCGCCAAACCAATTGTAATGAACCACACTATTGGGTTCCACAGCATTACCTTATACCCATCCAGTGGTGGGATTGGTAACAGATTGAAGGTACCTAGGAAGAAATTTGTATATGCTCCATAGTAACCTATCAACTTGATTATCCCCACTGGTGAGTAGAGCATCAACCCTGCGAAGAACGCGCCTAAAGCGATGTTCACGGCTGGCCCCGCAATACTTATCAAGCCATTTTCTCTTCTCGTTATTGGCCTGCCCCCTATATACACAGCACCAGGAGCAGCGAACACGAATTTCCCAAATGTTAGCAAGGCGAGACCAAGTGCGATAACAAGACCCGGAA
>JALWQZ010000042.1 GCA_027077895.1 Microcaldota archaeon
TGTTAGGTCTTGTTCTTGGAATTTTAGTTGCGTTCCCGTTTCACCAGGCAGTAACATATCAGGGCAACTACACACTTGTTCTGGATTCCAACTACAAAACATACGCGATGAGTCTGATAAACTCGGCAAACAAGTCCATTCTCCTGGTTGTTTATTCTGCAAAGCATTACACTGACTATCCCAACCCACTGCTAGACGCTTTATGCAACGCATCCCGCAGAGGGGTAAAGGTTAACGTTATCCTGGACGACGAACTAGATTACAACAAGGACACGGTGAACTATCTAAAGTCATGTGGGGTAAATGCAAGGCTGGATTCACCGAAGGTCAGAACCCATGCAAAGTTTCTGGTTGTTGATGGGAAGATGGTTCTTTTGGGTTCAACTAATTGGTCATATTCAAGCCTGAACAAGAATCACGAGGTTGACGTTCTTATAAGGGATCCAGAGGTTGCTAGGTTGTTACAAAACTATGCTAGCAAAATAGCATAGAATTTTATTGTCTTTAATGTAGAACAATATCATGCCAGTCGTACACTCTTTTGTTCATGCGGGTAAAGACAAGGTTACTAGTTTGACCATGACTTTCTCTAGAGGCAAGTTCCTGATAACCATGAGTGACAAGAAGGACATGATAAGGGTTATGCTCGACCCAGACGAAATTGCAGGGTTATCTGATGCAGTCAAATCCAGAGGTAGATGGGATAGTTATCACAAGTTTGAAAAGGAGGGAACTGTAAAGGAAACAAAGATACAGTACAATGGCTCTTTCTTTAACCTAGAATCTGCTGGGAAGAAAATTGCGATAAAACTAACGGATAATGAACTGTCAGCGTTTCACAGGGTTTTAGACTTGGTATTCAATAAGATAGTGGGTTCAAAGATGGATTAGATTCCAGCGTTTTCCAATGAATTCCCGCAGTTACAGTGCCTCTCTTCTGGGATTTTAGGTATCGCTTTCTTCAGTAGAGCATTTACGCTTTCAACGTTCTTTGCCATTGTTTCCAAGACCTCCTTCGTGTCCACTGGCTTCTCTGCCCAGACATCGTAGTCGGTTATCATGGATATGTTTGCGTAGCACATTGATAGTTCCCTGGCTAAGTTCACTTCTGGGACTAAAGTCATCCCTATTATGTCCGCAAATTGCCTGAACATCCTAGACTCTGCCCTAGTTGAAAACCTTGGACCCTCTATGCATACGTAGGTTCCCTTGTTCTTCATTGAAATCCCCAACTTTCTTCCTGTTTCAAAGAATATGCTCCTCATCTCTGGGCAAAACGGATCCGCAAAACTGACGTGGTAAACCTTCCCGCCATCATAGAATGTGTACTCCCTCTTCTTCGTGAAATCAATGAACTGGTCAACTAGGACTATGTCGCCTGGTTTATACTCCTCCTTTAAAGAACCAACTGCGTTTACTCCAATTACTCTTTCAACGCCTAGTTCGTGCAAAGTCCATATATTTGCCCTGTAGTTAACCTTGTGTGGGGGTATTGTGTGATTTACCCCGTGTCTGGGAATGAATGCAATTTCCACACCGGACAATTTTCCTATCTGTATCGGTGCAGAAGGGCTTCCATAGGGAGTAGCAATTTTTGTTTCTTTCGGATTGTCAAGCAATTCATAGAATCCAGAGCCGCCGATTATACCTATTCTAGGCATCTCACCACCTCGTTATCTTGTTAACCTCCAGAGTGTCTTTCCATTTTCCTTTATGGGTTCTGCAATGTTTCTATCCGCTAGAGACGATAGTGCTTCCTCAACGTCTGTTATCGGGACATCAATTCCATGCGCGTTTAAGAAATACTCAACGATGCCCCCAGGTGTCTTCTCACCAGATTCTAACATCTTTTGTATTAGATTTTCAAGGTCCTCCCAGTAGTTCCATGGGAATATCATCCAGGCCCATCCAGTCTCTTCTCCGAAATAGTCTGGTTTGTACTCTGACGTTTTAATATGCAAGAGAGTTGCGGTTTTCAGTTCCGAGGGATTCCCTGCTTCCAAGACGTGTTTCTTTGCCAGTTCAAGGCTTTGTCCAGTGTCAGTGATATCGTCTACAAGTAAGACCTTCTTTCCAGAAAGATCAACATTCAGACCTTGGTGCAACCTAGCTCCTTCTTGGTCCTTTTCTGCCGTTATTCCCCAGTGCCCGATTTTTATGGAATACAAATCCTCCACACCTAGAAGGTCACATAACACCCTTGCGTGAAACCAGCCACCCCTTGCAACTCCTATTATCGCATCGGGCTTAAATCCTGATGATCTAACCCTCTCGGCGGTTTTCTTTGACAGGTTATAAACTTTGTCCCATGATAGTATCTTGCATTTGACACTCATTTATTTTCCTCCCTTTTGTACTCCACATAGGAATAGACAACTACATAAACTGCGGATATGGATACTGGGACTAGAATCAGATAACTAGCGTAGCATGGGAAAATTATTCCTAGAAGGGCAATTAGGCCAGATGCGATGAATAGTTCACCCCCCAGGTTATTTGTCTTTCTCCACACCCTCTCGCTTGTCATCGTCCACGGAGTCCTTATTCCTATGAACCAGTTTGGACTCGTCTTTTTGAGTAGTATCCCTATGTACACGAATAGAACCGCAATACACGCAGAAACAAATGAGTTTGCAGGTATTACAATCCCCGTGTTCCATGCCAGTATGTACATTTGTATGGCTAGCATAAACAGTATCATTAGGACTATAAAGACAGAGTAGTACCCCTCAAATTTCTTTATGTTCTCTGACCATGGATCAATCTTTGGTATTATAGCAAGCGCCACTAAAATCAAGGCTGAGATTCCAGGAATGATAGAGATTCCAATTTCTTTTGGCATGGTACCGTTTACATTCCCGTTCTGTCCCCAATGAACAGCCATCTTGTTTGGTATAGATGGATAGACAAACATAGAAACTGCAATCATTGAGATTATTATTAAACTTCCAAGTACAACTGCGTTGTTTATCTTCATCTAAACACCTCATTTCAGGTAAACATTTCCAAGTCCCTTGTCATATATGAAAGAGTCTTCTGTTTTTGCGTTCTCTATCAACTCTATCATCCTAGTTACCTGTGCATCCATGTCATCTGCCTTTGCCACGATCATTGCCTCTGGAAATTCAGGGGATTTCGGAGAACCAAAACTAGGGATAGAATGGTGGCTTATTATTATGTGAACCAGTTTTTGCTTCAATTCTTCAGGCGCGTCAATGTCCTTGAACCTATTCGCTGCCATCATTGCTCCAATCGTTATGTGCCCAATTAGATTTCCGTAGTCGCTGACCTTTATGGTCAGGCCATACTCTATTTCCTCAACCTTGCCAATGTCATGCAGAATTGCGCCGGCTATAACTAGGTCCCTATCCACTTCTGGATAGTTCTTTGCTGCGTCTATTGCTATCTTTGTAACGGTTAGTGTGTGTTCTAGGAGACCATGCAACCACCCATGGTGTTTGTACATTGCTCCAGGTGAGTACTTGAATCTCCTGACAAAATTAGGATCGCCAAAAAAGGTGTTGACCAACTTCTTTATGTCCTCGTTCTTGATTGAGTTTATTATCTCATTCAACTCTTTCATCATTTCATCTGGATTCCTCTTTGATACCCGGATAAAGTCTCTAACATCAAATTCACCATTATTTAAGACTTGTATGCTCCCCCCATTCTCAGAGTCCACGGATATCTCTAATTTGCCTTGATACTCAGAAACAACGCCAACAACCCTAACTACCACGTCGGTTTCAGGGATTGAGTCGTATAATCTCTTAACCTCCTCCTCGTTTTCTGATCCCCAATATTTTAACATTATAGGTCCGGTGGCATCCTGGAGCCTCAAACTGAACCAGTATTTCCCATTCTTTGCCTCAGAAACAGGTTTTTTGAATCTCACAACAAATATATCATCAACCAGGTCTCCCTGTTTGTAATCAATTACGCCTTTCTTCTTTCTAAACATCCACCCCACCGCAATATTTGGAGGCCTGGTCAATTATATTGGTTTTGGATTCACCCGAATCCTCCACCGCCTCCTCCAAATCCTCCACCGAAACCTCCGCCGCCGGACCATCCAGCACCAGAGTTGGCCGCACTTAGAGCGGTGTACCTAGTGGATACAGGGGTGTATATGTATCCAGGATACAGGTACATGTATGAATAGTTGTAATCTATGTATGGTAGTCTCACATTGAACTCTTTCATTGCCTTTATCACATTGTCTGCTTTACCCAGTGCGGTTGCGTAAATCAGCCAGTCTCCCCACATGTTCATGTCTTGTGGCCCGTATTTCTTTATCAGGGAGTAATCCCCTAACAACCTTCCAAATGCCTTCCACAATTGAACTTCTTTGTAGATCTTTGGGTCATACCTGCCGAATGTGTACGCATCAAGTAGCCACAACGAGAGCCCACCTGTCAGGACAGAAGCCATTAAACCTTTAAACAGCCATTTGGGCATCAGCCAACCCAATGCCACGAATACTGCTCCCCATAGAATAAGCCAACCAACCGCTATAACCTTGCCCTTTGAAGAGTAAACACTCTTTCCGTATTTCCTTAGTGCCTCCATCTTCATCTTTATGTCTCTCAGCCATGGCATCTGAATGTACGTGACCGAGGAAACTGCCTTCTTGAACTGCTCAACATCTAGGTCACCACCCGTGTATGAGCCTAACCACTTGTATGTGTCGTAGACCCTCTTTTCGTATTCATCCAACTGATCTTTGCCTTGCTTGAACCTTATCGTGTGTCCGTCAATCTCTACCCAACCTCTTCTGGCCAGGTCTAGGAGCGTTGCCTGGATACCTTCAAATTCTATCGTATTTGGATCGCCAAATGCAATCCTAGCAACGTCGTATGGTTTTCTGTGTGATGGCAGATCATGATACACGTCTGGGATTCCAAACGACTCTGGTTCCTTGCCGAACTTGAGGTAAATAAGGTAGAGGCCAGCCGAGATTATGAACACAAACAATAGTCCCCATAACCAGCCGTACTTATAGAATGATCCTGCTAGGCTAACCTGCCACTCATTGCTGAATATTTGTGAATCCGGTTTATTTGTTTCCACCCAGTATGCTGAAACAAAGGACTTTGGAACAATTGCCTTTACCTCAAGCAACGTATGTGGTGGGAGTGAGAATGAATTTAGGTTAGGTGGGTACCCCCAGACCTTTTTTGCATTTAACACTTGGACATGCCCTCCAAGTATTGTCAGACCAAAATTATTAAGGACATTCCAGTCAAAAAGGCACAAATTCTGATAACATGCGTATGGTTTTGGGATTACATACCTATATGTTATATTGTACACCCCGGCTCCTATTCCATCTCTGTTATAGCACCCAAGTGTCGTTTCTAGTTTGTCGGATGTCTTAATGGGCTTGCCAATGGGACAGGATATGTTAAGTACCCTCATCTCCGAGAGAGGACCGTATTTA
>JALWQZ010000043.1 GCA_027077895.1 Microcaldota archaeon
GACTAGTTAACAAGATGATTGCTAGTACGCAATTGGGAGAATACAACGGGTTTTTATCTTCTATAACAGGGATGCTAGTCGCAATGGCCTCTAGTCCGTGGTTTTACATAATTCTAGTTTTTGTTGTGTTGGTGTACGTGTATTACGCAAGGAGAGGCAAGGCAAAGCATCACAAAAAGAGAAGGAAGTCAAGGAAGAAGAGATTGTGAATGGGGCCGCCGAGATTTGAACTCGGGTCACCGGCTCTTTCTGGGCCACCGGTTGCGGGGGAGTAGAAAAACCCGCGCGGTTTCCCTCCCGAAGCCGGAAGGATAACCTGGCTACCCTACGGCCCCATGACTTGTTTTTAGTTAGAACTAGTTTTTAGTTTTTTCTAATCCACCGGTCTTTGCAAGAGGCTCAGAACTCTTTTGTGGGGGAGAGGGAGTTTTGGCCCCTAATTGCGACCGGTGGATTAGTTTTAGGATAGGCACTGTGTATATCCCCACCATGCCGGCGGCGGGATTTGAACCCGCGACCTCCGGATTTCCCAAGCCTGGGACGAGGGTCATAACCAGACCTTATGAGTCCGGCGCTCCAACCAGGCTGAGCTACGCCGGCATTGAAGCCCCGGCCGGGATTTGAACCCGGGGCCTCTTGCTTACCAAGCAAGCGCTCCACCAAGCTGAGCTACCGGGGCGAGCCTTATCTTTTTGTTGTGGATTATTTAAAAAGATTTTTGGGTTTTTTTACTTTTTCATCAATAGCCATAGAAGTATCAATATCAATATTATCAGAGTTAAGTTGATCCACGGATGTCCATGGCGTCTCCTAGGTCTGGGCGCTGGCCCCGCTGCAGGCGCTGGAGAACTTCCTCCCATTTCTTGTGCAACTGCATTGACTATCTCATATGCGTCATTCCTAGGAACGCCTGCCTGCACTAGTTCCGCAGCAACTTCATCAACACTCTTTCCTGCCATTAACTCTTGCGCGATCATTTGAATTATTTGTTCTTCTTCGCTTGACATTGCATCACCCAATTACCCACACGGCGATTAGTATTGATATTAGTATTAACACTATGACCGATAATATAATAACCCAACCATTTGGCTCATAGTACTCAAGGGGTGGTTCTTCTGATGGTACGTTTGTGTACAAATATGATTGTTTTGCTTCGTTTAGTATCTCATTCACTTCTTCCTTCCTTAGCCCTGCATCTTCCATGACTCTTTTTATGTCCTTTTCGCTAACGCCTAGGTTTAGTAGTTTCGCCGTCTCATTTATTATGTCGTCCACATTGACTTCTTCTTCGGTTGGGGCTAGTGCCTTTGCTTTTTTTGGCTTTTTCACTTTTTTTTGTTTAGTTTTCGTTTTTTTAACTTTCTTTTTTCTAGTCCGCGTTTTACGCGGTTTTTGATTTGTGGCCATGTAAATGAAAAAGAAGGCGATATATTTAAACCTAACCTTTGACCACGCCTAATGGCTTTAGTCTTACGACTTTCTTGTTTATACCTGCTTTCACAACACTGTCAATTACTAGATCAACGTTTTTGTATGCTTCAGGTGCTTCCTCTGCCAGTACCTTTGAATGTGTTGCTCTAGCGACTATCCCCTTGCTAGTTAATTCCTTTTGTATCTTATCTCCCCAGAACTCCTTTATTGCTTTCTTCCTTGACATTTGCCTTCCTGCTCCGTGACATGATGACCCAAACGTTTCTTCTTCGGATTTCTCTGTCCCTGATAGTATGTATGAGGATGTGCCCATTGAACCTGCAATTAACACTGGCTGGCCCACTCTCCTGTATGCCTTTGGAATCAGTTTGTTTCCAGGCCCGAGTGATCTAGTGGCACCCTTTCTGTGTATCCACAGTTTTCTCTTCTCTCCGTCTATCTCGTACTCTTCTAGTTTTAGTATATTGTGGCATAACTGATACACGGTCCTTATTCCTAGGGACTCCCAGTCCTGGCCAAATACTTTTTCGAATGCATTTCTTGCCCACGAGGCCATTAGGGCTCGGTTTGCGAATCCAAAATTTGCAGCGGCTTTCATTGCTGCTAGATAGTCTTGCGCTTCTTCGCTTTGGGCTGGAGCGTAGACCAGTTGGGGATCGGGGGTTGATAGGCCATATCTTTTCATTGCTTTGTTCATGGTTTGTAGGTAGTCACTGGCAACCTGGTGCCCTAGCCCTCTAGAGCCAGAGTGAATCATGATCACAACTTGGTCCTTGAAGAGCCCATACGCCTTTGCGATCCCCTCATCGTATACTTCGTCAACGACTTGAATCTCCAAGAAGTGATTTCCTGCTCCCAGTGTTCCTAGTTCAGGCCTCCCCCTCTTTTTCGCCTTTGCGCTAACCTTACTGGGATCTGCACCGTCTATTTTCCCATCCTCCTCCATGTGTTCTTTGTCGCCTTTTGTCAACCAGCCCTTCTCAACCAGCCAGTCAACACCATTCTCTAGGACCAAGTCTAGTTCATCGTTTGTTAGTTTTAACTTGGAGTGAGAGCCGACACCAGCAGGCACTTTTTCGTACAATGTATTTATCAACTCTTTCAGTCTTGGCCTGACATCCTCCTCTTTCAGGTTTGTGGCCAGCGCGTAGATACCACAGTTTGACACGACAACACCATTTGCCAGGAAATTGTGCGTGTCTTCCATGGTCGTCAAGTCATAAACCTCGCCAGAGTACTCCTGGATCTCGATTCTTTCTATCTTTTCCCAGAGGTATCCATCGCCTAGGTTCCTCTCTTCTATGAAATCCTGGAATGACATGAATTCTGGGTCAATCCTTGGATCTCCCCTGTCGGACCATATGGAATGTTTTATGAACGATTCGGTGAGATGCTCGCCGGAAAGTTCCTTTACAATCTGTCTTGGGCTAACTCCGTTCTGGTACATCTCTCTAGCGGTCTCCCTAGCCTTGGCCCTTCTGGCTTTTATCCTTTCTTTAATCTTTAAGTAAGCAATAGCCAGGCTTGCCAGTTCTTTTTTCTTTTTGTTGTATGCAAATCCTACCTGGGACCATAACTTTATGAGGTTCTCAGGGTTCCCATGCACTTCAATCCTATATCCTATAGTCTCCCCAGATTTGCCAGCGTACCTGTACCCTTCGACCTTTCTAGGTTTGGATGCTGTTATCCCTAGGTCCGCTAGCAGGGATCTAACTTCTTCCAAATACTGTATTAGGTTCTCCTCCAGCTCGACGGACTTGCTCATATTCAACGTCGGTTCGCTGAAGTTGAACTTGTTCACTGTTCTAGGCGACGACATCTCTGCGCCGAACAGACCGGCAAGGTACTGGGCTTTTATCCAGTTGGGCATTTCCATTATCCAGTTTGGTACGTGAAACTCTGTTTTTGTCTTGTTACCCACTGGTGTGCCAAACGCAGCCAGTAATATTGCAAGGGAACTGGATTGGACATGCAATGAATTCTCAATGGCATTAAACTCTACGTCGCCGTATACAGTTTCTATCTTGTGGTGCCTGTCTCTGGAGTACAAAACTGGTCTGAACCTGAGAGCTTCCAAATCTTTCTTCAGTTCTTCCAGGTCCTCTCTCTTGCCATAGAAGGATACCTCTCTCGTTTTTTGTGTTATTGTTATGTTCCCGTCTCCGGTAATGAACCCAATTATCCTTGCAAGTATCGGCACCTGCTTATTTGTTGATTCTATGTTGAGCAGATTGCGCTTCCGTAAGTGTTCTAGTATCTGCCTTTCTGCGTTCCCGCCAGTCAAGCCGAACTCCCTAATCTTTTCGATGATTCTCTGCTCGTCAACAATCAGGAACTTTTCGGGTTTCTCGTACTCGACACCCTCTATCTTATTGACCAATATCCTCTTATCTAAGCCTAACTTACCAGCGTCTATGAAACCGTCTGTGGTCAATATCGGGTGGTCGTCTGTTACTAGGAGCTCGTCCCCAGACTCTAGGACTATCCTCACTATCTGGCGGTAATCGTTTTTCGAGAAGAAATAGAGGAGTTCAGATTTTGTTTCTTTTTTCTTTTCCTTGTCTAGTGTCCTTATCTCGTCCTCGTCCCAGGTATTTGCAAGGTCCTTGATCCTCTTCCATGCACCGTTTGCCAAATAAACTTTGGTGTTTGGGTGGAGGCAGTTTATATCAAAGCCTACGGCTCCAACAGAGATTATTCCTTCTTCATAGTCGTATGCTCCCACGCCACCAATTGGGACGCCATATCCAGTGTGTATGTCTGGCATCGCCAAAGCACCCACTGCGCCTGGAAGCATTGCGAGGTTTGTCAACTGCTGGACTGCGTTTTCCTC
Organism: Microcaldota archaeon; assembly: GCA_027077895.1. GTDB lineage: Archaea > B1Sed10-29 > B1Sed10-29 > WALL01 > WAMD01 > JALWQZ01. The sequence goes on from JALWQZ010000043.1 coordinate 4,268, forward strand.
AACTCCATCAACTATTGGTTTTGTCCCGTATAAATACGCATCAATCTTCATTCCCTCTCGGTTCTCCTTTGCGAACCTCCACTTTACGTCTCCGACTCTCTCCAGTTTTTCCTTCCACATATCAATTCACCCCCAGAATCCAGCCCTGGGATGCACCTTGGCTACCCCAGTGTCTATTGTTTTTTCTTTTTTCAATTTTAATTCTTTTCATAAGTCTACGACAATCCTTGCTTCCCAACCATGCTTTGTTTCCTTTACATAGAAGTTGTGCATGGTTACTGCTTTAACGTAAGATTCTACTAGGCTGGGGTCCCCATCCTGCCCATACCCCATGCCTTCTGCTCTGTATTCCCCACCCTCAAACTTTACCTTAACATTGAATTCCTTGAAGAAAAAATTCTCAGTATCCTGTAGGAAGAGAATCTCAGTAAGCCAGTTATAGACTAGTTCCTTTGGTGTTTCTCCTCTTGCTTCTATTTCAATTCTCTTGTTTTTTGATAGTTTCTCTGTGTCGTACATCAATCCAACTAGTGCTTTTCCGGATTCGGATAGGAGTTCGTCTAGTGTTTTTGCTCTTACTATGAACTCCCCATCCCCAGTTATCTCGTCTAGATATTCAAACACTGAAACACCTCAAACGCTGGGGGTGGGATTCGAACCCACGCGACCTTGCGGTCACCAGCTCTCCAGGCTGGCGCACTACCAAGCTATGCGACCCCAGCGCGTTTAATATTTTGTAAAAATAAGTTTAAAAAAAGAGTGGGGGTTGAGGGTTGGTCTCACAACATGTGCAACCCTGGAATTAGACCCATTATTGCTGCGCCACCAACTGCTATTATTAGAATGTCTACTACTATCCAGAATATCCATGTGCACAATGCTGCTCCTATCCCGAACTTGTGCGTATCTCTTAGTATCACTGTTAGTGGGTACAATGCATACAACCACAGTAGTGCATCTAGTATTATTCCCGCAACTGGTATCCATGTTATCCATGCCATTATGAACATCACTGGTGCGATTAGCCATGCTAGGTTTGTTAGGTGCTCCTCGAAGTCTGCCTTTCCACCGAACAGTCTCGCTGAAGCGTACAGTGGTACTGTACCAAAGAACCACACAACTAGTAGGTATATAGGCAGCGCTGCTAGCATTACCATCCATGCTGCAAACCCTAGACCCCATCCACTCATGCCAGCGAGTGGTAGGAATGGGATCTTACCTAGAACCTTCCCTAGTCCAACTCCTGCTAAAATCATTACGAAAAATCCTAAAATAATAGCACTGATAAAACCGCTCTCAATCACTTGCTGGAACGCTTCGCCCCATGTTGTGCTCTTTTGCTTCTTTAGAAATGCTGCTGGGTGTATAAATGCTTCCCACCATTTTTTTATGTCTTCCCACATTTGGAATCACCTCTGTAATCCTTACGAATAAGTTATTTAAATGATTTTCTATCAAAAGCAGAAGAAATAGTCATTAGGAGAACTTATTTCTCCTTCAACTCAATTTCAATGTGTACGTTTTCTGGGACTTGGACTCTCATAATCTGTTTTATTGTTCTTTCATCTGTTTCAACGTTTATGAGTCTTTTGTGAACTCTCATTTCGTAGTGGTCCCAAGTATCTGAACCGTCACCGCAGGGTGTCCTTCTCGTCGTTACTCTTAATTTCTTTGTTGGCAAGGGTATTGGTCCGGATACACTTAAACCTGACTTTATCGCAATCTGTTTTATCTCATCTGCCAATTCATCCAGTTTTTTGTGATCTGGCCCTGAAATTTTTATTGTCGCTATCTGCATGAGTATCACCTGATAATAAAAGGTGGAGTGAGGGTTTTAGGGGGTTCATTGCTTTGGAACAACGTCCAATACTAGACCCGCACCAACTGTCATTCCCATGTCTCTGATTGCGAATCTTCCTAGTGGTGGGAACTCACTTGCCTTCTCTATAACCATTGGTTTTGTTGGCACGATCTTAACAATTGCAACGTCACCTGTCTTTAGGAACTTTGGATTCTCCTCTAGAACCTGCCCTGTTCTTGGGTCTAGTTTCTTAACTAGTTCAGTAACTGTACATGCAACTTGTGCTGTGTGTGCATGGAATACTGGCGTGTATCCAGGTGCAATCGCGCTTGGGTGTTGTAGGATAACAACCTGTGCTGTGAATTCCTTGACCACTGTTGGTGGGTGGTCAGCAGGTCCACAGACGTCTCCTCTCTTTATGTCGTTCTTACCAACACCTCTGACGTTGAAACCTATGTTGTCACCTGGTTCTGCTTGCTGCATTGGTTGGTGGTGCATTTCTATGGACTTAACCTCACCAGAAACACCGGGTGGGTTGAATGTAACCTTGTCACCAACCTTCATAACACCTGTTTCAACCCTACCAACAGGGACAGTACCTATACCTGTAATTGAGTACACGTCCTGTACAGGCAGTCTCAATGGTTTGTCTGTTGGCTTCTCTGGTTCTTGTAGTTGGTCTAATGCTTCAATTAGTGTTGGTCCCTTGTACCATGACATGTTCTCTGACTTCTTGACAACATTGTCTCCCTTGTATGCTGATATTGGGATAAATGGTATCTGATCAGGCTTATAACCTATTGCCTTCAATAGATTTGCAACCTGCTCCTTTACTTCGTTGAATTTCTTTTCGTCGTAGTTAACGGCGTCCATCTTGTTGATTGCAACAATCAACTGCTTTATTCCTAATGTTCTTGCCAAGAACGCGTGTTCCTTTGTCTGTGCCATGACGCCATCTGGTGCTGCAACAACCAAGACTGCAGCGTCTGCCTGGCTGGCACCTGTAATCATGTTCTTAACGAAGTCCTTGTGTCCAGGTGCATCAATGATTGTGAAATAGTACTTCTGTGTCTGGAAGTCCTTGTGTGCTACGTCAATGGTAACTCCTCTTTCTCTCTCTTCCTTCATCCTGTCCATCATGAATGCGAACTCGAATGTTGCCTTTCCTAGTTTCTCTGCTTCCTCTCTGAGCTTCTTTAGTGTTTGCTCGTCTATTGCACCAGAGTCATACAAGACTCTTCCTACGGTTGTGGACTTACCATGGTCCACGTGGCCTATAAATACCAGGTTCATATGGGGCTTCTCTCTTGCCATTTTCATAACCTCCTTTTAACATCATTTTGTGTTTCTCCTAATGTTTATAAACTAAGGAGCAGTCTTCTATATTGTAAAAAACCTATTTATTAAGCTTTACCCTATGTCTCACTCCATGAAGTCGTTAGCCTTCGGTGGTTCGGGATTTAGTCCCTTTCTCTTTCTGACCTCTGCTATTATCTTCATTTGAAGTTCATCTGGTAATTTCTCGTATCCTAAATACTCTGTTGACCACAACGCTTTTCCCTGAGTTGCTGATCTAATGTCTCCTGCGAACCCGAACATCTCTGACACAGGGACCTTTGCTATTATTTCTATCACTTCATCCTCCTGCTGCATATCAATGATTTGTCCTCTCCTGCCTTGTATGTCCTTTGTGACTGCACCCATTAGTTCCTGGGGTACGTTTATGAACAGTTTCTGTTTAGGTTCTAGTAATACTGCCTTTGCTTGTAGCATACCTGCGTATATTGGATTTCTTACAGCAGGTAGCACTTGGGCAGGCCCTCTGTGAACAGCGTCTTCGTGTAACTTTGCGTCTGTTAGTATAACCTTCACCTTTGTGACCTTCTCGTGTGCTAGTGGTCCTCTATCCATGGCCTCTCTAAATCCTTGTATTATCAATTCTTTTGTTTCGTTTAGATACTGGACACCCTTTGTCATGTCAACCAATATGTTATCGTTGTATATATCCCAGATCCTTTTTGATTGATCAGCATCCATGCCTAGTTCTTGTAGTTTTTTTGCCAGTTCCTTCGGGTTCTTTAAATCCTTGTTGGTGATGTCCTCGTGTGTTAGCGCCTCCCAGACACCGTCTTCGAGAGGTTCGACCTTTATGTAAAACTTGTTGTGCTTGTTTGGTGACTTTCCTTCTATTATTGGGGATTCGCCTAGGACGGTTTCTCTATAAACAACAATTGGTTGGGATGTGACTATGTCTAGTCCTTTCTCTGTCTTGATCCTGTTTTCTACAATTTCTAGGTGTAGTTCGCCCATTCCGGATATTAGGTGCTCGCCAGTTTCTTCGTTTATTTCAACCTTTAGGTTTGGATCCTCCTTGGCAACCAACCTTAGGATCTCTATCAGTTTAGGTAGGTCTGCTGGGTTTTTTGCTTCTATTGATTTCGTGACTACAGGTTCAGAAAAATGCTTTATAGGTTCGAAGGGCTCTATCTTTTCGGTTGATACAGTCTCACCAGAATATGCATCTTTTAAACCTATGACTGATGCTATGTTTCCTGCTTCTACTTCATCAACGTTTAACCTCTCTGGTCCCATGTACACGCCCACTTGCTGGATTGTGTTTTGGACCCCTGCGTTTATTAGGTACACCTTTTCTCCTGGCTTCAGTTTTCCAGAGAACACTCTTCCCGTGACCACGACCCCAGCGTGGGGATCAACTATTACGTAGGTGGTCATGAAAACCAGTGGTCCGTTTGGATCGCAATTCAACATTGCCTGCCCAATTGGTGTGTTTACATCACCAGTCCAGATCTTTGGAATTCTATACTTTTGGGCTTCTGCTGGGTTTGGGAGGTGTTTTATTACCATTTCTAGGACTACCTTGTGTAGGGGGCTCTTCTTTGCGAGGGTTTTTTGGTCGTCATTCCTTATGTATTCGTAGACCTCCTTGAATCCAATACCCGATTTCCTCATGTATGGCACGCTCAGAGCCCAGTTGTGATATGCAGAACCGAATGCCACGCTCCCATCTGCAGGATTGACTTTCCATTCGTCCTTGAACTCTTCTGGTGCGTACTTTTGTATCAGGTTGTTGACTTTTGCTATTATCTTTGTAAACCTGTCGCCAACTTCCTTAGGTCCTAGTTGTAGTTCAGTTAGAAGCCTATCGACCTTGTTTATGAAGAGAACAGGTTTGACCTTTTCTTTCAGTGCCTGCCTTAACACAGTTTCTGTTTGAGGCATTACCCCTTCAACAGCGCAAACGACTACTATAACACCGTCTACTGCTCTCATTGCTCTTGTAACCTCACCAGAGAAATCAACGTGACCCGGTGTGTCAATGAGGTTTATTAAGTAGTCTTCACCTTCATAGTTTTCTACGATGGATATATTACCTGCGTTTATGGTTATCCCTCTTTCTTGCTCATCCTTGTGGAAATCTAGAACAAGTTGCTTTCCCGCTAGTTCCTCTGACATCATACCTGCGCCTGCTATCAAGTTGTCTGATAGGGTTGTCTTTCCGTGGTCAATGTGTGCTACTACACCTATGTTCCTAATTTTCTCTCTTTGAGGCATTAAATCGTGCACTCTCTTAATCATTTCCTCTCTCTTTCCCATTACCAATCACCTTATCTTGCACCCTTTGCTATTCTTTCTATTTCAATTCTCTTGTTTATCGCCATGCTTGATGGATCGTTATTTGCTGCTGCAATTAATTCATCTGCCAGGACTTCTGCGGCAGACTTTTTCGTTCTGAATGATTTTGAAACTACCGCTAAGCCAATGCTCCTCAATGCTAGGTCTATTCTTCTCTGCGGTGCGACATCAACTGCTAGGTGTCTAGTCAGCCCCCCGTACCTTACTCTAGTTGTCTCCTCTCTGGGGGCCGCGTTTTCAATTGCCAGAACAAGTATTTGTATGGGGTTTTTCTTTGTTTTCTTGTATATTATATCAAACGCCTTTTCAACGGTTTCTGTGGCGTTTATCTTCTTTCCACATCCGAATCTTCCTCTTGTGAAATGACCTCCAACTTTCCCCTTGGAACCCGACCTCATTATGGAGTTTATCAACCTCTCAACAATGTTCACACTCTGTTTTCCGAATTGCCTTGCTGAGTGCCTCCCGTGTGAGTGGTAATTATATCTCGGCTCTAGGTTTATGTAATTGGCTAGGCTAGGGTCATCTACCTTTACCTCTCTTAAGTCATATTTGCCGAATACTAAATTAATGTCTGGCTTCTCCATGCTATCACCTTCTCGGTTTCTCCTTCTTTCCTGTTCTTAGTAGTTCCAGTGGTATCCCGTTTACGGCGACGACTTTGTATCTGACACCGGGGATATCTCCTAGTGTGCCTCTTTTACTAGACCTTAATGGCTCGATTGTGACAGTGTCGTGTTCATCTATGTAATTGATAGCACCGTCTCCAGGAGCGAACGCGGTCACCTGAACACCATTCTTTATGATTTGGACTCTGACACATTTTCTTAATCCGGAGTTAGGCTGCTTTGCTTCTAGGGCCACTTTCTGAAGAACAATGGCCTTCGCTCTAGGTGATCCCTTCAACGGATCGAATTTCTCCTTTAGTTTGAGTTTTTTCCTTTTGTATGTTATGCTATGCCATTTGAGTTTTTTGTTTTTCCTCTCCATGTTTCTTCCAGCCATTTCTCCTCTAGTTCCTTCACTCATGTTCACACCTCTCTTGCAATGAGTTTTACCTGTGGTATTTCAAAATGCCTCTCCAACAAGGTTTGTATTCTCCCAAGGCGTTTGCCCTGGTTCCCAATGGCCCGTCTGTATTCGCCTTTCTTGACGTATATCCTGAGCGTGTTTCCCTCTCTTTCTATGCCCAAGACCTCGACAGGCCTGAGAATGTTTTGGACAAATCTCTCTAAATCAGGAGTATACCCGACTATTGAGACCTTTTTATCCTTTAACACCTTTTTAATTTTTTCTACTGTTTCCCCATTCTTCCCGATTGCCGCGCCCACTTTGTCCTCGTCCACCACGAATACAATCGTTTCTCCTATCTGGACGCAGTCCTTTGGTGTTATCTTGGTTATGTCTTGGAAAAGGTTTATGTATTGAAGTTCTTCCATTCCTATTTTGATTGTCATTCAGACACCTCTAGGGTTGATAGGTCAGCATCACCATAGTCGTATATGGCAATTGCAGATATTGGGAATGGCTTACCACATGCTTCACCCAGTTCTAGGCTAGTTCCGGGGTAAGCGTATATCCTGATTCCTGCATTTTTTGCTAGTTCTGTTATTTCCCTGGCCTTCTGTTCCGGGCAGTTTGAACTTAGCACAACCCCTCTAGCATTACCTCTCTTTATTGCCTTTATTGTTGTTTCACTGCCAAAACTCACCTTGCCAGTTTCTAACAATCTTTTTATCAGTTCCTCTGACATTTTAATCCTCTCCTAGTTTCATTATTAGTTTCACAGTACCAGTGCCAACAGGAATAGGTTGGCCAACTATGATATTTTCTGTTACTCCCTTTAAATAATCTACCTCTCCAGTCATTGCGGCTTCATGGAGGTGTCTAACGGTTTCTTCGAATGCTGCCCTTGCTAGGACAGATGCCTTTTGCCCAGATAAACCTTGTCTACCTATGGCTTTTACTTCACCGTCGTAAGTCATCGCGTCTGCAACAAGCATAAGATGTCTAGGGTTCACCTTTATCCCCTGCCCATCTAGAACCTTCTTTGCTTCAATCAGAATTGCGTTCCTGGCGGCTTCAACACCTAGAACATTTTCTATTTCTCTTATGTTGTTTGAGAAGACCCTAGAGGCATCAACCTCTGGGAGCACTAGGACTCCCTTTAGGTTTGTCCCTTCTGTTTGTAGGTAGTAACCTGTTCCGTCTGGTTCTTGTAGGACTGCAGCCTTCCTGATTCCTGGAACTCCTCTCAGTCTGACCTCTGCCAGTTTATCCTTGAATCCCCTGATTGACTTTAGTGTTGAGAATCCAGGTTCGAATATTAAGTAGTTATCCCCCACTTCCTTTGCCTTTCTCCTAGCGTTTTTCTCAACGATTTTCTTCGCTTCATCAAATGATAGTTCAATACCATCCAGTTTCTTCATATCAAATACAACAATTACCTGCTTGTTTGTAAAGTCCTCTTCTATCTTTGCGATGTCAGATAGTTTCACCTCTTCTATTCTGTTTGCGAATTCAATAACTTTACCCTTGTCCTCCCTTATGCCCTCCTTTAGGTGGATCTCCATTATCGGCATGCTAGGGTCTCTCCTAGCGTCTACAATTTCTATGAATCTTGGAAGACCCTGTGGGACTGCTAGTTCGGCAACTCCCGCGAAGTGGAATGTTCTCAGGGTCATCTGTGTACCGGGTTCCCCGATACTCTGCGCAGCCACGATGCCGGCCGCTTCCCCAGGTTGGATCAGGTTTTTTTGGTACTCTTCAACTGCCCTCTCCATTGTCTTTTTTAAGTCCTTCATTTTTGTTGTTTCCGCTATTTTGAGGGCGTCCTCTATAACCTTCTTTGGGAGTTTTCCTTCATACTCCTTGATTAATTCAACCCTTTTTTCAACGTTTTTACTCATAATCGCCACCTTCACTCCCTTCTTCAAGCACTCCCTCCTCTTCGGACTCATCTTCTGGGAGTTCTTCATACTCCTTTTGTTCTATGAGTAACATCCTGCGCAGTGCAACAGCGTCGTCTCCGTGGCACTTCATTGGATCAGCGCCATCCTCTCCGTACTTGAATTGGACAATTGTTCCAGTTGCGTCCCTCACACTTAGGTCTGGTTGCACCACAAAATCCTGCAGTGCGTTTATTAGCCTTCTTTGCATGTAACCAGATTTAGCGGTTCTGATACCTTTATCGACTAGACCTTCTCTACCTCCCATTGCATGGAAGAAGTACTCAATAGGGGACATACCATCCCTAAAACTTGAGTAAACGAAACCCCTAGCCTGTACACCAATATCCCCCTCTTTGAAGTGGGGCAGGGTCTTGCTCTTGTATCCTCTTAGGATTCTTTTTCCTCTGACTGCTTGCTGTCCAACTGTTGCAGACATTTGTGTGAAGTTTAGCATATTACCCCTAGATCCTGCTCTAGTCATTACTAGATATTGGTTATCAGGGTTAACATACTGAGCGGCTATCTTTCCTGCATCATCTCTGGCTTTTCCAAGTATCGCCATTATCATGTCCTCAAGTGTGTCCTCTACTGTTTTACCTGGCATCCTCTCAAGTTCCCCTGCTCTGTATTTTTCTATTAATTTATTAACCTCCTCGGTTGCCTTATCTAGCACTTCCTTGACTTTTTTCTTTGCCTCTTCGGGAATGTCTGTGTCATCAAGGCTCGCCGTGAATCCTTTATGCATGAGTGCCTCCAGGAACATCTTACCTGTTTTGTTCAGGAAGTCAGCCGCGCCCTCTGATCCATACTCTCTAAATATTGTATCTAGGAGTATACCTTGAAGGCTTATCTTGTCGATTACACCTTCTTTTAACTCTCCGTTTTCTATCCTCACCCAGGCGTCTAGTGGGCATCCCCTACATGTTCCATTTTTCTTAAAGTACTCACAGTTGTCTTTACCCACACATATCCTAGATGGATATTCTAAGTTCAGTTTCTTGGGTAGTGCTTGTGAGAATATTAGTTTTCCAGACCACATTGGTTTTCCATTTACTTTTTTGTCAGGTTTTGGGAGTTTGTATATGCCTGCCTTTGCTAGTATCTTTGTCGTTATATACTTGGGGAATGCTGTGTCTTTGTGTGTCATCAAGTATGCCCCAGTTATGTAGTCTTGGTCTTGGTATATTATTGGGCCACCATACCTTGGGGATATAATCTGCTTCTGAACTAGCATTAGGTGCAGGACTTCTGCTTGTGATTCTTCTGTCTGTGGCACGTGGAGGTTCATTTCGTCTCCGTCGAAGTCTGCGTTGTACGGCTTACAAACGTTTGGATGAAGCCTGAATGTCTTTCCAGGTAGGACCTTTGCTATGTGGCCAATCATTGATATCCTGTGAAGGCTAGGTTGTCTGTTAAACATTACGATGTCTCCGTCCATTAATTGCCTTTCAACTGTATATCCTGGAGCGAGTTCTTCAAGTATGGCCTCTCTGTTGTTTTCTGTTACCATCTTCCTCCTACCATCTGGTCTTATGACATACACTGCCCTTGGGTACTCCTTGTTGGTTATGAATTCCTTCATCTTGTCAATGTTCCACTCCGTGACCTTTTCTGGGACAGTTAGAATCTTCGCCACGTCCTGTGGGACTCCAACTTCATTTATGTCAAGGTAGGGATCAGGGGAAATGACTGTTCTTGCTGAGAAGTTAACTCTCTTACCTGATAGGTTATATCTAAACCTACCCTCCTTGCCCTTTAATCTCTGGGCCAGGGTTTTTAGCGGTCTCCCAGATCTATGTCTTGCCGGAGGTATCCCAGAGACCTCGTTGTTGAAGTATGTTGTAACGTGATATTGTAGCAGGTCCCAGAGGTCTTCAATGATTAACTGTGGTGCACCTGCCGCGATGTTGTCCCTCAACCTTTGGTTTATTCTTAGTATATCCACCAGTTTGTGGGTTAGGTCATCCTCGCTTCTTTCTCCTGTTTCTAGAGTGATGCTAGGTCTAGTTTGGACGGGTGGGACTGGAAGTACGGTTAGTATCGCCCATTCAGGCCTTGCCTTTTCTGGGTTTATCCCTAGGAGCCTTAGGTCTTCGTCGGGTATTCTTTCCAGTCTCCTTCTTATCTCTGTTGGGAAAAGTCTCTTCCCGCCTTCGTAGAACGTGGTGGGTTTTACCAGCGTTATCTCCTCTTGCTTTGCATTACAGTGTGGGCAGGTGTGGACCTTTTTTGCCCTTTCAATTATCTCCAGCGCCGTGTCTTCGTCCAGTTCTTTTTCACCGGTTATTATCTTTTTGTACTCCTCTAGTTCCTCTGGGGGGATTAGTAGTCTGCCACATTTGCTGCATGTGACCTTTAGGAGCATGTATATCATTTTGACATAGGCTACGTGAATGACAGGTCTCACCAGTTCAATGTGACCGAAGTGGCCAGGGCATGTTGCAATGTTTCCTCCACATGTTTTACATCTAAGACCAGGGTCTATGACTCCCATGTGGAGATCCATTAACCCACCCTCTATGGGGTAACCGTCCTCATCATAAGTATCAGGAGTGACAACCCTAACCTGACTAAGTTTTCTGATCATTTCTGGTGACATCAATCCGAATTCAATTCCACCAATTTTCTTTTCTACCCCAGCCATTCTCTCACCTCATGCTTTGTCCTCCAAAAGAAGTTTCGGATATATCCCCATTGCCATCATTTCACTCAACAACAACTTGAATGCATAACTTGTCTTTATCTTGTACACGTCTGTTCCTCCACATATTGGACAGTAGGTTTTCTTCCTTATGTGATCCTCTATTGCGATTACACCACACTTTTTGCATACTGGAATTTCTACTTCGTCTGATTCCTTCAACAGCCTTTCCTGGAGCAGCATGGCTGCGCCGTGACCTATAAGGGTATCCCTTTCCATCTCTCCAAACCTCAAACCACCTTCTCTTGCTCTACCCTCTGTTGGCTGCCTAGTTAATATCTGTACTGGACCCCTGGCTCTAGCGTGCATCTTCAGAGAAACCAGGTGCTTTAGTCTCTGATAATATATCGGCCCTATAAATATTTCTGATTCAATCTTTTCCCCTGTGATTCCATTGTATAAGACTTCCTTACCATCTGGCCTGAAGCCGTATGCCTTCAAAACCTTTCTCATCCACTCCACGTTTGGTTTTTCAAATGCGGTTGCATTCACCAACTTGTATGCCAGACTTCCTGCCTTTGCCCCCAGCAATTCTAGGATGTGCCCAACTGTCATTCTTGATGGGACTGCGTGGGGGTTCATTATCAAATCAGGAGTTATCCCATCAGCGGTGAATGGCATGTCGTGCTGTGGGACTATGAGACCTACAACACCTTTTTGACCGTGTCTTGATGCGAATTTATCACCTATCTCTGGGATTTTAACGGCTCTAACCCTGACCTTCACCAGTTTGTTTCCACCTGTTGTTTCAGTTATCATCACAGAGTCAACCACACCCTCTTCTCCCCTTCTCACAACTGTTGAGTTCTCTCTTCTCTTTTCTTCCAGTAAACTAAGTTCTCCAACCTCTTCAATGAATCTAGGTGGTGATGTCTTTCCAATTATAACCTCCCCACCTCTAACCTCTCTACCTGGGTACGCTAGCCCGTCGTCTCCTAGGTGCTTGTAGGCATCTTCTCCCTTGTACCCGTAAATCTCAGGTCTTGGGATTTCAAACCTGTCTTTCTGCCCTCCTGGATATCTTCTTTCTTCGTCTGAATATGTCCTAAAGAACACGGTTCTTAGCAGCCCTCTTTCTATGGCTGCCTTGTTTAGTATAATTGCATCCTCTATGTTATACCCCTGATATGGCATTATTGCAACAATCACATTCTGCCCTGCTGGTCTATCGTTTAGGCCTATGAACTTTGTTTGTTTTGTCTGGACTATTGGAAGTTGGGGATAGTACATTATGTGCATTTGTGTATCCATTCTATAGTTGAAGTTTGCAGAGTAGACACCTAGTGCCTGCTTAAGCATTGCCGTTGCCATAGTTACTCTAGGCGAAGAGTTGTGATGAGGGAAAGGTGCGACGCTTGCGACGACACCTAGAATGAGGGCAGGGTGGATTTCAAGGTGAGTGTGCTCGGGCGTTAGTTCGTCCTCTGTTACTGCGATGTACGCGTTCTCTTCCTCCTCAGCGTCTAGGTATTCTATTACTCCCTTCCTGACTAGGTCGTTCCAGGAGATTAACCCCTCTTTAAGTTGTTTTATGTGGTCCTCGGTTAGCAGGGGCTTTCCATCCTTTACAACAATCAGGGGCCTCATTGCTCTTCCTGCGTCTAGGTTTATGTAGATCTCGTCTGTGTCAGGGTAATATGCGATACTCATATCTGGTGGGAGTTTTCCTTCTCCTCTCTTTTCTCTTATGGCCTGGACTAGCGCCTTTGGGTCTGGATGAAATCCGACCAATTTTCCATTAACATAAACGCTGGTACCCTTCATGATTCACACCTTACTCGTTTTTCAGAACGACTCCCAGTTTTTCAAGTTCTTCCATCACTAGTTCTTCTGGCCTGTCCCTTGATAGGACAGCACCTAGGGCTAGGTTCTTTACTAGACCACAACTCTGACCTTCTGGCGTCTCGTTGGGGCATATCTTACCAAAGTGGGTTGGGTGTAGATCCCTTGCCTCGAAGTGTGGATGAGTCTTGCTCAACGGAGAAATTACCCTTCTTAAATGTGATAGCGTTGCCATGTACGTCATTCTATCCAGCAACTGGGAGACACCTGTTCTTCCACCTACCCAGTTCCCAGTGGCCATTGCATACTCAATCCTCTCTGTGAACGCGTCTGGCCTTATCAAAGTCCTGACTTGTAGGCCCTTACCTCTGGCGAACGCCCTATCTACTTGGTAGTTTATGTCCTTCACTAGATAGCCCAAGGCGTATATGAAGAGTTCCTCCATCAGTGCACCTGACAGTTTTATTCTCTTGTTCGCGTAGTGGTCTTTATCGTTCACGGGCCTGCCCTTTAACGCAACGTCCTCTGCTCTTTCAATCATCCTGCACAAGAAGTAGGCCTTCTTTAACCTGTCCTCTGGTTTTGTTCCCAGGTGTGGCAGGAGGTAGTTGTCTAGGACCTGGAATACTCTCTCTTTTCTGTATTCGTCTGGTTGGCCTGCAGCCACTCTTCTGCCCAGGTAGTCTATTGCGTCTTCCTGGGTTTCTAGATTGACTGCCTCTAGGTTTAGGAGTATGTCGTTTATTATCTCTGGGTCTGGATGGAACGCGCCTAGGACGTCCTCGTCGTTCCCTAGGCCTAGTGCCTTTATGACGGGTATGACGTTCAGGTTCTTTGGTGATGCGGGGAATGATAGGTAGAACAGGCCGTTGTAGTTCCTCTCTAGCAGCACCTTTGCCCTGAACTCGTCCTTTACCGAGAATATCCTAACCTGGGTGACCTGTTTGTCCCCTTTCTTTTCAATGCTTGCCAATTGCCTGTTTGGTGCTAGGTCTTCAATGCTGACTAGCACTCTCTCTGAGCCGTTTATTATGAAGTATCCACCTGGGTCCAGCGGGTCTTCTCCCGCTTCTATCAATTCTGCATCTGTCATCCCGTTTAGGTAGCATAATTTTGATTTCACCATCACTGGGAGTTCTCCAATCCTGACCTCTTCCATTTCTCTCTCGACATCGTTTTCAACTAGGGCCATTTCTAGGAACACGGGCGCAATGTAGGACCTATTCCTCAGCCTGGCCTCTAGTGGGAGTATGTCTCTTATTGATCCATCTGCTTCCCTTGTCTTGGGCTTTTCAACTCTTATCTTTCCCAGTTTTATCTTTATGCCCTCTTGGTGAGTTTCGATGTACCCCATGTTGTCTATTATCCTCTGCATCTTGTATTCAACGAAGTCGTTGTATGAGTCTAGGTGTTGCTTCACCAAAGGTCTTTCGGTTAGGAAAGATTCCACTAGGTCCCAGTAATACATTTTGTCACCCCTTCAAATCACAACTCTATAATAGACCGCTTCACCGGCAGTCATTGATTTTCGGGTTATTTTCAACACGTCGCCCTTCTTGGCCTTTATCGCCTTAACAACAGGGTCAGAAGATAGAATCTTAGGCAGTTGCATCTTGGATTCAATCTTGTATTGTTCTAGAAGTTTTTCAACATCCTTATCTTTAAGAATCTCATGTTTAGGTACGTACTCGTGGCTCAATATTACCTCTGGATCTAAGTCTGCCATATTTAAACCCCCGGCCAAAAGAAGATACTCCAGGCTCTCCTATTCTTTTAAGATAAGGGGTATTTAAACTTAACGGGTGTTTCACACGTACTTTTCTGCTAGGTCTGCAATCCATGGGATCTCATACTTGTCTCCCATGTAGGCCTTGAAGGCTAGGTATACCACCGCCACTATAACCAGCACATAGTATCCTAGCCATAATAGTGAGATTAGTATCCAGCCTAGGATTGGAATCACGCCTAGAATTAGTGAGATTATTGCTGCGATGACCCACAGGCCTATCCAGACTGCCCCTAGTATTGTTGCCTGGATTGCATGGAACCTGACGAACTTGTTTTCCTTTTCCACCAATAGGTATGGGATTATGGCGAATATGCCGATTATGTAACCTATCGCTGCGATTATTCTGCTGGTTTCCATGTCTAGTTTTGTTCCGTCCTCCCTCTCTGTGGGATTTACGGCTCTTTTGGTTGATTTTGCTTTTTTGGTTGTTCTCTTTCTCCCTTTTACGGCTCTTTTCTTTGTTCTTGGCATTTGGTTTCACCAATTAGGGTTAA
>JALWQZ010000044.1:0-2833 GCA_027077895.1 Microcaldota archaeon
GGAGCGAGGAGGAAGCGAAGAGGCAGGTGCTTAGGACGCATACAACTGTCCTGTCTGCTAGGACATTGTACAAACTTAGAAATGAGAAACTCCCAGCAAAGTTCTTCTCTGTTGGGAAGGTTTTCAGAAACGAGGCTCTTGATTGGAAGCATCTGTTTGAGTTTACCCAGAGTGATGGGATTGTTGTTTCAGAGGATGTCACGTTCAGGCACCTATTGGGATATCTGAAGGCTTTTCTAGGGAAACTAGGGTTCAAGAAGGTTAGGTTCAGGCCTCACTACTTCCCATACACAGAGATGAGCGTTGAGCCAGAAGTTTACCACCCAGTGAAGAAGGAGTGGGTTGAACTAGGAGGAGCAGGTATGTTCAGGCCAGAGGTTGTTGAACCCTTGTTAGGGAAATCTGTTCCTGTGCTTGCTTGGGGCCTTGGAGTAGAAAGATTGATAATTGACTATTATCACATAACAGACCTGAGAGACATATACAAGAACGACATTGGCCAGTTGAGGACGGCAAAGGTTTGGTGGTTGTAATGCCAACCGTTAGTTTTGATAAAGCAGAGTTATTGAGTCTCATAGGTAAGGAGATGTCTGATGAGGAGTTGGAGTACGAATTGGCCATGTTTGGGGCTGTCCCAGATGAAGTTGGAGACGAGGTTGTTATAGATATCACTCCCAACAGGCCTGACCTTCTAAGTGTTGAGGGCCTGGCTAGGGGGATGAGGTACTTTCTAGGTCTTGAGTCTAGGATAAGGGTTCCTGTGGTAAACTCGTCTAGTTATAGGGCAGAGGTTGACCCGAAGAGTTTTGAGGTGAGACCATTCGTTGTTGGTGCGGTGGTCAAAGGCTTGGAAATGTCAGACGCGCTTGTGAAGTCATTGATGCAGATTCAGGAGAAGTTGCATATTACCCATTCTAGGAATAGGAGAGTTGCCGCCATAGGCATGCATGACCTAGACAAGATAAAGTGGCCAATAAAGTACAAGGTGGTTGATGATACCTACTCATTCGTTCCTCTAGGTTTTGATGAGGAAATGACAATCAAGGAGATAAAGGAGAAGCACCCAAAGGGGAAGGCCTATGCACACTTGGTTCCTGGGCCGAAATACGTTGTCTGGGAGGATGCTGAGGGCAAAACCCTAGCCTGGCCTCCGATAATAAACGGGAAGGCCACTGCAGTAACTGAAGATACCAAAAACCTGTTCATAGATGTCACTGGAACTAGGCTCCAGCCAGTGACACAGGCGTTAAATATTCTAGTCTATATGCTAGCGGATAGGGGGGGCCAGATATACACCGTGAATGTTGATGGAGTGGACTATCCAGACCTATCACCGCAGGACATGGAACTAGACCCCAATTACACTAACAAACTTCTGGGTCTGAATCTTTCACCTGGAGAGCAGGCTAGTTTGCTTCAAAGAATGGGCCATGGGGCAAAGGCAATTGAGGACAAGGTACTTGTAAAGATCCCTGCATACAGGACAGACATACTGCATCCCATGGATCTAGTTGAGGACATTGCCATTGCATACAGATACGACAAATTCGAACCAGAGATACCTAATATTTACACTGTTGGTGGTGTGAACGAGGAAACCAAGGTTTCTAGAATTCTAGGAAATATAATAGTAGGGTTCGGATTCAATGAAGTTTTGCCATATCACCTATCCAGCGAAGATATTATGAGAACAAAGGTTGGGAGAACGGGGGATCTGGTTAGAGTGAAGGGGTCTGTTAATCAGAATTACAATGTTGTCAGGGATTCTATACTACCTCAATTGCTTGAGATACTATCTAGAAACAAGCACCACGAATACCCGCAGAGAATATTTAGCATAGGTAGGGTATTCAAACCTGATGAGAGCCTTGTGTTGTCTGCTGTTTTCTCTGATAAGGTTGCCAGTTACTCGGAGGCCAAGTCAATCGTTGAATCAGTTATGAAGTCTATAGAAAAGGACGTTGAGATAAAGGAGCATAGTGATCCAATATTCCTAGAGGGTAGGTCTGCTGGGATATTCCTAGACGGCAGAAGGATTGGGATACTGGGAGAAGTTTCCCCGAAGGTCTTGGAGGCATTTGGTCTAGAAATGCCTGTGGCAGGTTTTGAAATAGATTTGGGGTTCACAGGTTGGAAGGACTGGTGAATACCTTACCTCTTTTCTCATCACTTCTTTTTCTTCTTTATTACCACTATATCCCCCAGTGTTACCTCTGTGTTCTTTGGCTTGTACTTTTCTGCGACCTCCTCTTCCTTTTCCAGTTCCTCCTCCGTGATCTCCCTTATTAATTTTATTCCTAGGAATTTTTCCAACTTTTCTGCCACCTTGATCTCCGGGACCAGTTCTCCCCTCTCTATCTTGTGCATTTCGCTCTCTGCTTCTGCTATCGCCTTTGCTAGATCCTCCAACTTCAAGCCCTTTTTCTCCCTTGCTTTCCTTATAATCTCTGCATAATCCGGGACGATTTCAACGGTTTTCTCAACCACTTTTTTCTTCGGCTGTCTTTGTCTGTACCTTTTCGTTTCTTTGGTTTGTTTCTTTGCGAATAGAGGTTCTGCGTTCTTATATCTCCTCGCGCAGTTTTCACAGACCACTAATCTTGCTCCCTCTATGTACACCACGTATGGGTTGCTTGTTTTTCTTCCACAAATCTCGCAGGTGTATATCTCCATTTGCCTCCCCTCAGTCAGTTATTTAAATTAAACCTTCTTTTTATTCTCATGCATATTTTGCCAGGTGTGAAGACCAGGTTTTCGGGTGTGAAATTGGTTGTCTACCAATTATCCAATGTTAGATACTCTGAAGGCTCTAGTTATGTTGGCAAGTTGAGGT
>JALWQZ010000044.1:2843-5240 GCA_027077895.1 Microcaldota archaeon
GGTCTCAGGTGAAGGCTTATCTAGAAGATACCCTCGAATTTTTTGATTCTAGCATAATAAAAGAGTACAACTCGCTAGGGACCAAATCGTGTAGTAAGGAGTCCAAGGTCTCGTTTTTGGCTAGGCAGTTGCTTGAAGATAAATTTCCTTCTACGAATGATATTGAGGATATTGTAAGTTTAGTTCAAATATATGAAGGTGTTGTTGCTAGCGTATATGA
Source organism: Microcaldota archaeon (assembly GCA_027077895.1). Classification (GTDB taxonomy): domain Archaea; phylum B1Sed10-29; class B1Sed10-29; order WALL01; family WAMD01; genus JALWQZ01. Next base: position 3,064 of record JALWQZ010000044.1, read on the forward strand.
TTATGAAAAAGTTGATGGTGACCCAGTCTTGGACAGAGGCCGAAGCGGTGAGGTATTTGAGGGAATTTCTTTAACTGGAAGGGAACTGGTTTTGAGGGATGACGCTGGGATCATATCCTTGGTTCCGTGTTTTGATAGTAGTAGGGCAAGAGTGAGTAGGAAGACCAGTGAGTTGTTGGTTGTCGTTCTGGGAAATTCTGAGACACCTAGAAGCCAGTTGATAGACGCTATGACGGCAATAGTGCAAAGGATACTATATGTTGCAGGCGGGAAGATATCCAGTATGGTTTACCTAGATTGATTTGCATGGCTTTAGTTCGGGATATGGTTGGGTAATTATTGGGTCTATGCAGTTGTTTTTGTTCTTTAGTACGACTATCCTACTAGGCTCTTGCTCGTCCATGTATGCGTATTCGGATTGGTCCTCTAGTTTACTTGCATATCCTTTTATCTCTTCGTGTGTGGGCATGTTCTCCCGTTTTAGTCTATGCATTGAGTAGCCTAGGTACATGTATGCCTTTACTTCAACGAAATGTGGGTTCATCTTGTTTATGAGGTCGACGTATTCAGGGATCAGTTCTTCGTTCATGTTCATTCCCTTTATCATTGTCATCCTGGCGACCTTTCTAACAGGTGCGTCTGCTAGTAGGTCTAGGGTTCTATTCAGCCTGGCCCATGCATCGGGGTAACTTGGAACGCTTATCTGCTTGTACAACTCCTCGTTGGGGGCGGTTATGCTGACATATAACTGGGTTGGTAGTGCGTCTTCGGCAATCAATCTTTCTATCATGTCCGGCTCTTGACCATTTGTTACGATGAATATGGATTTTGTCTGTGGTAGAGACCTGAGGAATTTAACCAGTTCAGGGAGTTTAGGATATAGTGTTGGCTCTCCTGAGAGGCTTATCGCAAAGTGGTTTGGAACTAGTGCTTCTTCTAGCAGTTTTTTGTCTGCCTTGTCATTGCCCTTAAATCCAATTAACAGTTTGTTTCTCTCTTCCAGCAGGTGTTCATATATACCTTTTGGGTCGTCAACTTCTTCGGGTCTTATATCTGTCAGTCGCATGAATTCCATTGGTCTCCAACAGTATATACAGTTGTTTGTGCAGAAGACACTTACCGGTGTCATTTCCATGCATCTGTGGGTATCAATACCGTAGAACTTGTTCTTGTAGCATGTTCCCTCATGGAGAAGGGCCTTCTTTGTCCACGAGCATATTTGCACGGCTGAATGGTTATACACACCGTATGATTTTTTCTTCATATCCTCTATTATCTTTGGGTCAATGTGTATCCCGCTCATGCCAGAATTAGTGGTTTGATTTGTTTAAAAACACTTCGTTTTGTATCCATATACCCATATGTAGTAAGTGTTTTAGTCGAAAAACCGACCAAAACCACATAAATCTGGTCGAAAAACCGACCAAAACTATTTAAATGACTACATACAGAACTTAATCATGGATTCAAAAGAGTTATTGAAGACTTCAATACGACTTGGAGAGAATGTGAAGCACCTTAAAACTCGGTATGTGTTCAATAAACTAAATTCAAGGTTGTTTAGAGAGCCCAGAATAAAGTTGGTTAGAGGGTTTAGAGGATCTGGGAAGACAACCCTATTGCTCCAGATATTTAATGAGTATAGAGATAGAGCCATATACCTATCTGCGGACAGCCCGATGATTGCAGGAGAAAAGTTGTACGATGTGCTTAAGTCTCTTATATCTGAGGGGTATTCCTTGCTTCTTGTTGATGAAGTGCATAAATACCCAGAATGGAAAAGGGATGTGAAGGCAATCTATGATGAATTTCCCAAAGTCACAATTGTTTGTTCAGGTAGCGCCCCACTTGCTCTTGTCCCAGAAAGGAGAGAGGAATTGATTTCAGTTGATCCGATGAGTTTTAGGGAGTTTTTGGAATTGAAGTATGGGTTTAGTATTTCAGTGAATGACGAGTGGAAGGATGAACAAAAAAGTTTGGATATTGTGGCTAAAAATTCCCCGGAGATTGAAGCGTACTTTAAGGAGTATATGCGTGTAGGTGGCTATCCTATTTCTATGGTGTATGGTGTAAATGAATCCTTGGATGCGATATACTACTCTATTAAGAAGTCAATATATGAGGATGCTCCATCTTTGCTTAAAATGTCCCAGGAAAAGGCATTTGCGATGAATATG
>JALWQZ010000045.1 GCA_027077895.1 Microcaldota archaeon
AGACCCCTGTATCCAAATGGCAGCCCTTTAATCGTTTCAATAAATCACCTGGCCCCTCTGACTTATTGAATTTTATTATATAGTTCCCATCGCTCTCTGTATAATTTATACCACTTGGGATACTGGTATTGTTTGGGCATATTACCTCTGGGAGTGGTGGGAAGAAACTAACCGTGGCATTCCAAGCCTTTGACAAGTTCGTGTCATTTAAACTTGTGCCATATGGAACCTTGGCTATCACAACTCCAGTGGTCACATTAGTAACATTACCTGTAATATTCATCTTGTAGTTAGTCAACGGGGGCAAATAGAAACGGTTCCCAGCGATTGCTAATGACTGTTTAGGTTCATCACCGGACATCGCCAGGTACATGTAAACAGGATTTTTACCGGGTTCAACATAGTAATATCCTAGTGTTGTTGTATTCTTTGGAACCTTCATTGTCTGCTCCATACCTGACTTGCTCGTAAATGTGACATTTTTGGGGAAGGATATATTAACCCTGGTTAGCACAGTGTCAACCTTAATAGGAAGGAGTTTCTTCAACCAGAATCCAATCTTGGGGTTGTATTTTGCACTAGTGAGATTGACCTTTATCAAAAACTGGTACATGTAGTTTGGATTCGATGTTGTCTGGGTCCTAGTAACATTGACGGATTTTACGCCGCCCCATTTAGATATGATCTTTTGAATCTGGTTTGGATCCCCATAATTTGAGTACCCGGTTGCCAGCAGAACAGGATAAACCTTAGTCACATTGGCGTTGAAACTTGCGGTGTATTCAACCAGGGGGCGAAGAATATTGACTTGATTCGTGCTCCTAGCACTTGTATTGTTCTGAGCCCCTGGAGTTCCAGAACCTTTCAACATGTACGTGATTGGCCACAATACACTAAAGGTCAACACGACAGCCATGAAGATTATCCACTTTGTCTTAGTATTCATGGTAACCACCGGATTTGTTCAATTATGGAAGAGCCCATTTAAAAACATTTAAATACCAATGGGCCCAAAAACATAACACTTCGTTTTGTGAGGGATTATAATGGCAGTGGAAAAAGGAGACGTTGTTGAAATAAAACTGGTAGGCAGAGTAAAGGATGGGGAAGTCTTTGAGAAGACTGCGGAGAAGCCTGCAGTCGTCATCGTTGGTAAGAAGAGGTTGATACAAGGACTTGAGGAGGCCCTTCTAGGTATGAATGAGGGAGATAAAAAAACTGTTGAGATCCCACCTGAAAAGGCATACGGGCCAAGAAACCCAGAACTAGTAAAGATAATCCCAATGTCTGCATTTAAAAAGTCTGGAATAAATCCAGCGCCAGGTGTTGTTGTAACAATAGATGGGTACCCCGCAAGGGTCCTCAGTGTATCAGGTGGAAGGGTAAGAGTAGATTTCAACCACGAACTGGCCGGAAAAACACTGGTCTTTGATGTTGAGGTTGTCAAAGTACACAAGGATGATGAGGCCAAGGTAAAGGCGCTTATAGAAAAATGGTTTGACAAGGGAATTGAAACAAAGGTGGGGAAGGCTGTTGATATCACAGCGACAGAAGAGGCATACCTGGACAGAGAGTATATGGACAAGAAGGTCAAGGCAATAACCGAACTAATGACTCTAGGCAAAGAAGTCCATTGGACAGAGATTTATAAACCAGACAAGGGACAGTGACATAACATTTTTATACCCCATAAACTCACAATTAATGTGCTTGTTCTTAGGAGGTTTTTTTGATGGAAGCAAAAGAGAGGAAAGGAACAACCACCATCGGCTTGCTTGGTAAGGATGGTGTTGTTTTAGCATCAGAAAGGAGAGCAACGATGGGCTACCTGGTGGCAAACAAAGAAACCCAGAAGGTTTTCCAGATACAGCCATACATGTGGTTAACCACCGCAGGTAGTGTCGCAGATGCCCAAACACTGGTTAGGATAATGACAGTGCAAACAAATCTATATGAAATAGACAGAGGAGTACCGATGGCAGTTTCCGCAGCAGCGACACTGCTCAGCAACATATTACATGAAAACAAAATCATACCCTATTATGTACAACTGCTATTAGGTGGTTATGATACAGAGCCAAGGTTGTATTCATTCGATGCATTAGGTTCTGTTTTACCTGAAAAAGCCGTAGCAACGGGATCAGGCTCACCCATTGCATATGGTGTCATAGAGGAGTACTATAAAGAAGGTAAGAGTGTCGACGAGAACGCAAAGATTGCAATAAAGGCCCTAAAGGCAGCGATGCAGAGAGATGTAATGTCAGGTAATGGGGTCGACGTAGTGAAGATAACATCAAAGGGCGCAAAACTAGAAAAGTACGAACTAAAAGACATCGAGAAAATGTGAGATAACTTGAAATTTTAAAGGTGAAAGCAGATGGATTTGGCTAGTTTAGAGGCTAGGATAGAAGAATTAATGCCAAAGGAAGCAGGTATAACAAAGGTTTCATTTGAAGGGAGCGAAGTCGTCTTGTACTCAAAAAACATAGACTTGTTGCTAGACGACGAAAGTCTTTTGAGGGCACTGGCCTCCGAGTTGAAAAAGAGAGTGCATGTGAGGGCAGACCCTAGTGTAAGGCTAGACGCTGAAAAGGCCAAGGAAGAAATTCTAAAACTGATTCCAAAGGAGGCAGAGGTTGGAGAGATATTCTTCGTGCCAGAGAACGGGAAGGTCTACATAGAAGCGAAGAAATTAGGGCTAGTGATAGGAAAACACGGACAGACATTGAGGGAGATTGCCCAAAAGACAAAGTGGATACCCGAACTCTGGAGGCTGCCAACTGGGAACTCGCCTACGCTAACTGGTGTGAGGCACACAATCGTGAAACATGCAAAGGAGATTCAAAAGTTCCTGAAAGCCACTGGAAAGAAGGTATACTCTGAAACAAAACCTCTCCAATGGGCAAGGCTGACACCATTAGGAGGCGCCAGAGAGGTAGGTCGGTCTGCATTGCTCCTAGAAACGAATACTGCTAGAGTGCTCCTAGACTGTGGGATAAACGTGGCCAGCAAAGATAAAGCCTATCCGCTCCTAGACTCAATAAACTTCCCAATAGATGAGTTAGATGCAATCGTAATATCCCACGCACATCTAGATCATATCGGCTTCGTCCCGTATCTGTACAAGTATGGCTACGAGGGACCAACGTACTGCACCCCACCAACTAGAGACCTAGGGGTACTATTGATGATGGATTACATAGACGTCATAGCCAGAGAGGGCAGGGACCCACCCTACGGGAAGGATGACATAAAAGAATTCGTCAAACACTGCATAACCAAGGACTATGGAGAAGTAACCGATATCACTCCAGATATGAGAATAACGTTTCACAACGCCGGGCACATTCTGGGTTCAGCAGCAGTCCATCTGCACATGGGGCAGGGATTCCACAACCTACTATACACGGGTGATTTGAAATTTGGATACACGCGGCTGTTCGACATGATTGAAACAAGGTATCCTAGGTTGGAGACAGTAATAATGGAGTCTACATACGGTGGCCCCCAAGACATCCAACCCCCAAGGTACACAAGCGAGAAAATGCTCATACAAACAATACTGGAAACGGTTGACAAGGGCGGTTCTGTGTTGATACCTGTATTCTCCATAGGAAGAGCACAAGAAATAATGTTAGTTCTAGAAGAGTACGCTAGAAACAACGACTGGGACATCCCAGTGTACCTAGATGGGATGATAAAGGAGGCCTCGGCCATACACACTGCGTATCCAGAGTACATGAAGAGGTCCCTACAGAGAAGGATACTACACGACGACTCCCCATTTGACTCTGAGATATTCATAGATGTGGACAAAGCAAAGAGGGACCAAATTGCAGAAGAGGGATACTCTGTAATACTCTCTCCATCAGGTATGCTAACCGGTGGCCCAAGTGTTGAATACTTCAAAAAAATGGCCGAAAATGAAAAGAACACCATAATATTTGTTGGATACCAAGGAGAGGGATCGCTAGGAAGGAGAATCCAAACGTTGGGAATGACAAACAATAGCGGGAAGGAGATTCCAATAAGTGATGATGGTAAAACCATTGCACTAAAGGTCAATATGAGAATTGAGACAATAGAGGGATTCTCAGGACATGCAGACAGGAATCAATTGATAAGTTTCTTCAAAAAACTGAGCCCAAGGCCACAAAGAGTTCTCCTAGTCCATGGCGAAGAGAAAAAATCGCTGGCGCTTAGCAGGACAATATCTAGAGGTAGGGTGGAAGTATCTGTTCCCAGGATACTAGATTCAATAAGGTTGAAATAGTTGAAACTACATAGAGATTACAAGAGATAATTGGGGATGATGTCATGCTAAAACCACTGAAGGTTAAGTATATCTGTCCAAACTGTTTCTCAAAGGAGGGTATCAGCGTGCTACTAGAGAAGAGGGGGAACTACTGGGTGTGCCCAAGGTGCAGCAGCAGGTATAAAGAGGTAGATGGAAATCTGGAGAGGGTGTAAAATGTACGGTGTTGTAGTGTCAAAGAAAGACCCTGTGGGAATGAACGCACTGCCAATACTACTAGATAAGGGATTCAAGAAAGAAGGAGAGGGGATATTCAAAAAGAACGATGTGCTCCTAATAGAAAGAGAAGAAGATGTGTTGTACCTAAAAAATCTAGATGACATTGCCACGGTTTACAACCTAGACTACCTAGTCATAATTTCAAGACACAGTTCCACGAAGCAGATGAAAACCCTAAGTGTGCACCCAACAGGTAACTTTGGTGAGGCAAAATATGGCGGGAACAGCAAGGAGTTGAGTTACACATTCGCAAACGGAATGCAAAGGGTATTCATAGAACTGATGAACAACAATCCAGGAGATTACAGCGTCACACTAGAGGCAACCCACCACGGTCCAACACAGTACAAAACACCCATGTTCTTTGCAGAGGTGGGATCAACAGAGAAGGAATGGAACGACATGGAAGCAGTGGAAGTGTTGGTGAATGCTATTTTGGAAGGCGGAAAAAGGAAGAAAAAATCAGGGGTTGCGATAGGGTTCGGTGGAGGACACTATGGTCCAAAATTCACACCACTTGAGGAAACAATTGCATTCGGGCACATATGCCCAAAGTACAACGCTGACAAGTTAGACGAAGAAATGATTGAACAAATGATGATGAAGGTATCCGACGGTGTGGATTTTGCAATGATAGATGAGAAAGGATTAAAGGGGCAACAAAGAACACAAGTAAAGGGATGGTTAGAGAAGATTGGGATTGAATATCAAATTATTTAAAACGCTGATTCTCTAATTAGGCAGAGCGGGGGTGCCGGAGCCTGGCCAAACGGGCCGGACTTAAGATCCGGTGGTATAGGCCTGCGCGGGTTCAAATCCCGTCCCCCGCACTTGGGGCCTCGCGCCCCAATGGGGGTATAAACCCCCTCACCGTCTGCAAACTGGCGCATCAGTTTGTGCAAATCCCGGTGGTGCACTGCCATTGTAAATGGCATGGGCGAGGGCTTTGTCCCGAGCATTTCCCAGGGTTTGCTAAAGCCTGTTTAATCCCAACGGCGCATAGGTATAGCAGATAGCATGACCGGACTTTCATAAGCGTTTAATGCAGCTAGTGATTATTCAACGGAGATAAACCACTATGTCAGAAGATTGTGACAAAAATGTCACTGGAAAATCAAAAACAAACAACATATATATTAAAATACAGTTCTTTAATCCATTATGGCGAATAAAATAGTCACAGATGAAATGAAGAAACTGATGAAAAAATTGAAAGAGAAAGGCATGACCTACAAGGAAATATCCAACGAGATAAAACAGAGGTATGGTGTGGAGATATCACCAAGAACGGTTGAGTATCACGCAAACCCAAATGCTAGACGAAGGATGATAGAATGGCAGAAGAAGAACAGGGCCAGAACATCAGATGTATGGAATAGGTTGATGAGAAAGAGGGTGTCTGAACTAACACCATACATATATGATATTCTAAACGAGATGGACGAAAATAGTGTTAGATCAATAATTAAAGAGAAGTTGGAATTCCCTGATGCAAAAGCAGAGGAACTCATATTAAGGGCTAAAAAGTACGGGGAGAAGTTAGAATCAGAGTATATACCTAGGCTAGAGGCGCATAAACTGTACATGAGAGGTAAGGATGTAGATACAATATCAAAACAATTAGGTGTTAGTGAAGCAAGGGCAAGACACCTAGTCAATAAAGCAAAAAGGGATGCATGGCATATAAAGAATGCAACAAAGGCCACCAAGGATCCAGTTGAGATATCAAAGATGGTAAAGTTGCCATTCCACTATGTAGATGGGCACATAAAACTGCTAAAAACGTTTGGCGTAAGTCAAAGAAGGCACAAAAGGCGTTAACTAATCTGTTCCCCTAATTTTTTAGACAATCTCTCAAGGAACTCATCCTTTTTGTCCTTGCTCACAGTAGCACCAGCAGCAATATTATGCCCTCCACCTGCACCACCAAACTCAGAGGCAAGTTCTTTCATGGCATTTCCAAGGTGGATCCCTTTCTTAACCAATGCCCAATTTGCCCTACCTGAAATCTTGATATTACCATCTTCATCGTTCGCCAAGGCGATTATGGGTTTATCCCTAGGAACAGCACCCGCGTTGTACAACATGCCTGCAACTATCCCAATAATAGAATCCTCTATCTTGCCCCTACCATCAAGAACGTACATACTATCAAAGGAGTCTATGTCATTTGATAGCGCCCAACGTATTGCATCATGTATTGTTCTTTTGTGTTTTTGAAGGATATTAACGGCCCTATCATAATACTCACCCCTATCTCCCTTGGCAACCTGTATACCAACTTCCATTTCTCCATGCCTACCACAAGCATTCAGTATGGTAGCAAAATCCTTTGCATCTCTGGTGTAACTATCTGGTGATTCCTTAACTAGTTCGTACACCTCTCCAAACATCGTCTTTATGGTACCTTCATCAACACCATTCGATAAGGCATATACGTATAACCCAGAAACCAGCCTCTTCCTATCATCACTGGGTAGATCCATGTAACTAAGCCACTTATCTCCCTTTTTGACTGGAATCCCAATATCACTCAAAAACCTTGCACATCCCGAATCGTTTCCAGTGAGTCCTGGAATGACAGGATCCGATGAATAACTGAGGAACTGAATTAAGGGCCTCGTGTACCTACCAAATAACCTAAGATCTCGAAACACACCGAGGTAACCTGACGACTGGCCATCTCTCACTATTTCCCTGTTCTTACCAACCAATGCGCCTGTTGAATCTTGCATGTCACCCACAGCACCAACAACAGCAATCGCCGACAAATCAATATTCTTATCTGACACTGTTTTTCCGACTAGGTATGTCATCCCCGCACCGGATATCTCACTGGAGCCATCCCATCCTAACTGGTGAGCATTCAAATGCACTCCCGCAGCGTCAATGCCTGATACAGTTTCATGATGATCACAGATAAGGTAGTCAGACCCAACATGCTCTTGTATCACGTCCAATTGCCCTGAACCCAAATCAACAAACCAAAATGCACTCCCCTTATTGGCCACGTCCTTAACAGTGCTCTCATCCAGTTTCTTAACTGGCACAACCTCATGCTCTTTGCCCATTCTATCCAGTATGGTTGACGCTATCGCACCAGATGTCAATCCATCTGCATCGTAATGGCTAACAACAACAAGATCCTCACTTGTTTCCAAGAACCTAACTGCATCTCTAAACCTCGCCAAGAAGCCTTGCATGTATATATATTTAAAAACAGACAAATAAATAGAAGGTGGTCTTGTCGTGGATATCATTGAAACACTGGCTGTATTGACGGTTGGGATTGTCATCGGTCTGGTAGCCGGGCTGGTTATATTGTTCAGGAAGAAAAAATTACCAAAACCAGTCCCAGTTGATAAACTAGAGGCATGGAAACACCTAGAAGAACTTTCAAGGGAGAAGGCCGAAATCAACGCCCAGAGAAAAGCCTTGCAAGAAGCCCTCAATTCTGGGAAGATAGACGAGAAAACATACATAGATGAATCTTCCAAACTTGACGCTAAGCAAAGTAGGGTAGAATCCGAAATTGAAGAAACAATGTACATGGTGGCCAAGGGGCTGGTCCCAGAATTCATGTTAGACTCAAAGAAAGAAATGGTAAAACTAGAGGAGGCAATAAAACTATCACAAGAACTGAAAAAACTGAAAAAGGAACTAGAGGACACAAAATCCGACAGGGATGCACTATACGTCAGGATAAACAACCTAGAGGATGAGAAAAAAGACCTGCTAGCGAAGTACAACTGGCTTGAGGCCAATTCAACAAAACAGATAAGAGAACTACAAGAAACAATAGACAACCTAAAGAAAAAGATTGACCTACTCGAAAGGGAAAACAACGAATTAAAGGCAAACACGTCAGAGGTAAAACTCCCCGAAAGCGAAGAAATCAAAAATCTAAAGACAGAGAACGCTATACTAAACGACGATATGAAATCGCTCAAGAAAAAGTTGGGATTAATATCAATGGAAATGGAAGTGCTGAAAACTCTGATTTCCAGGTACGCAGATGTTATAAAGGAAAAGGAGACCAAGACTCTAGAGGAGATGAAATCCTTAATAGAACCAGAAAACCAGAACGTACTTGACTTAATAAAGACATACGACACGCCGGTTAAGGCCTTCGAGTACGTTAGAGACAGTATAAAGGAAATCGCACCCGCTGTTCAATTCCCGTTTTGGATGAGTGTGTCTGATGTCATACGCATTGGGGCAGGGGACAATAGTGACAGGGCGATATTGTTATGCTCCATGTTGAGAGCACTGGAAAAAGATGCAAGGGTTTTGTTCGTAGAGACAACAAAAGGGGAACAAAGGGCACTGGTCTTGTTGAATGATAACGGGATGTACTTCTTACTAGACCCAGACAAGAACAGGAAATTCAATGAATTCTCAGGTAAGAGCAAGGACGAGGTGATAAACAAGTACACAACAGGCCATGGAAGCATTTCGAGAATAATATACGAGATAAATGACAAAGAGGCAAAACTAGGCGAGTAATTAGAAATATTTAAAAATTTAAAAAATTCCAAATAATTTATGGACACGGATACACTTCTGGATCAAATCGAAATGATATTTAGAGCAAGGGGGCTAACATCCGCACATGGCAGGGTATTCGGTGCATTAATGTTGTCAAAAACCCCGCTAACACAAAGAGAAATTGCTAAGATAACAAATTACAGCATACCAGCAATATCCCTAGCCTTGGATGATCTGTCAAAACATGGGTTGGTCAGGGGTAGAAAGATCCCTGGAAAAAGGGAGAGAGTTTATACAGTAACAGGCGACCTGGTGGGTATGTTCAAAAACTTCATAAAATCCCTCAGAGATGACCAGGTAAAGCCTTTCCTTGTGGGGTTGCAAGAAATGAAGGAAAGAACCCCTGGGATAAACAAGGTTATACGTGAGTTAGACAGACTCAATATTTACCTTACAAGGCTCCTTCAAGTGGAGGTGGACTAGATGGTAGCAACGATAAACAAAGACAAGTGTATGTACTGTGGGGCGTGCACGAGTGTGTGCCCGTTTATGGCCTTAGAATTAAGAGAGACCTCAATACATGTGTACTCTGACAAGTGCACGGACTGTGGGATATGTGTAAAGGCATGTCCTGTTGGTGCAATAAAACTGATCCCAGGAGGGGGTAAGGAATGAAGTATGATACTAATTGGGATGTAATTGTCGTCGGTGCTGGACCAGCAGGTATAAAGGCAGGAGAGGAACTCGCAAAGCGAGGATTAAAGACATTGGTCATTGATAGAAAGCAGGAGATAGGGGCCCCAAAGAGATGCGGTGAAGGATTGTCAGATAGGTGGATTGCAATATCTGGACTAGAAGTGGATCCCACATGGGCTAGGCAGAGAATAAACGGCGCGATACTCATATCACCAAAGGGGAAGCAGGTATGGATAGACACAGAGAAAATAGGAAAAGGTGGTGGGTATATAATAGAAAGAAAGATGTGGGAAAAATTCCTTGCAGCAAATGCAATAAGGGCCGGTGCGAAGTTCATGCTAAAAGCGAACGTACATGATGTAATAAAAGAAGACGAGTATGTTAAGGGCATAAAGGTCAATTACATGGGTGATGAGTTAGAACTCAGGTCAAAGATAGTGGTTGCAGCAGACGGCGTCGATTCCAGAATTGGGAGAATGGCAGGATTGAACACAACTCTACCCCTAGTTGAAATGGATTCTGGGTTCCAGTATGAAATGGCAGGGGTCAAACTGTTGGATCCAAACAAGATGGAGTTGTACTTTGGCAGTGAGATCGCGCCAAGAGGGTATATCTGGGTGTTCCCAAAGGGTAAGGATGTAGCAAACGTGGGAGTGGGGATAAACGGCGCCCATGATAAGACCGCTAGATATTATCTAGACAAGTGGATAGAGGAAAATGAGGAGAGGTTCAAGGATGCGAGTGTTATTGAGATAAACGCGGGCGGTATCCCTGTAACGAGTCCCGTTGAAGAATTCGTGGGTAATGGGATAATGCTGACAGGAGATGCTGCAAGAATGGTTAACCCAATCCACGGCGGAGGTATGGGCACAGCATTAGAGGCAGCAGGCATGTTGGCAGACGTTGCAAAGGATGCAATATCATCCGGAGATGTAAGCAAAGAAAAATTGCAAAGATACCAGGATATATGGATGGAAAAGCATGGCGATGAATTCAGAAAGATACTGAAAGTGAGGCATTTCTTTGAAAAACTAAATGACGACCAACTGGAGGCCATAGCAGATATGGTGCTTAAGGGCGGCCTGACACCAGATGTGCTAGTTGACCTAGGCCACGGGAAGGGGTTAACCCAGATAATAAAGGCACTAATCAAAGCAAGCCCATCAGCAGCCAAGTTCTTGATGGGATTTTTGAAGGGGTGAAACTGTGAACCACGACCTGGCCAGCGTTATAGAAAAAATAAAAAAGATAAAGTTCCCCTTCGCAACGCTGGCTATCATCACGTTTGCGACAGTCATATACATACTAAATAGCAACGGTAATCCCTACATATACCCAATCAGCAAACTGGCAATATATGGCGTAAGCAACGTCAATCCAATAATTGGGGGAATCATGTTCTCATTCACCCATCTAGGCCTAAAACACCTAATGGGCAATATGCTAGTTCTGGGGATACTAGGTACGATACTAGAGCAGAGGATGAAATCATGGAAGGTATTCACCATATTCCTAATGTCTGGCTGGTTTGCCGGAGTGGTGTATACTTACATAAACCCAAACGTATGGGTCTTGGGATCAAGTGCTGCCATATGTGGCCTGATAGGCGCTGGACTACTTGTTGACTTCAAAAGGACAATACTAGGTGTTGTCCTTGGACTATACATGATACCCATCGTGGCGTATCCCACAGCAGACTGGATTGTCGTCAATTTCTACAACCACCAAGAGAAGGCCATACACACAAACGTTGAAAAAATCATTCATTATCAAGAGCAACTCAAAAACGCAACAAAACAGGAAAAACCGAAAATAGAAGAGAAGATAAATCGAACATACCAGCAAACAAAGGTGATTATACAAAAGGTCAAAAAGGTTGAAAAAGGTATGCAGAAAGAAGCTGTAACGCCGGCTGCTGGATTGATACATGTTCTAGGGGGTGTGTTTGGTCTCATACTTACACTGATAATTGATAGAGATGCAATAAACTATTTCAAGAGGGACTTAAATGGAATTCTCAGGACTGGCAAACCTTGACATTCACTGGTTAATCAATGAACTAGACTCTGCAAAGGATGGATGGTTCCAGAAAATATGGAAAGTCGACGGAGGCTACAAGATTAGAATACACAAGGAGAAAAACCTTGACATAATAGCAATTCCACCAAAGGCCGTGTTCTTGACGAATTATGCCTATCCAGGCATAGAACCAGACAAGTTAGTAATGAAAATAAGGAAGGAACTTGAAAAATCAAAACTAGTAGATATATACCAACCAAACTTCGACAGGATCATAGTTATGGAGTTCAACAACGGCAAGAAACTCGTATTCGAACTATTCTCAAAGGGGAATATCATTCTAGTATCAGAAGATGGTAAAACTATGGTTGCAGAGAGATATGAAACCTGGAGGGATAGAGAGATTAGGCCTCACAAAGAGTACAAATTCCCTAAATCAAACGGTTTGGATCCGACCAAAATGAAATTTGATGATTTCTCAGAGATCTTCAAAGAAAATGATATTATAAGGTCCCTAATAAAGAACGTAAAACTTGGAAATAGGTATCTAGAGGAAGCGTGCATTCTTTCTGGGGAAAACAAGACAGACAAGGCCCCAAAGAATCCCAAAAAATTGTACGATACAATAAGGTCTATGTTAGATACGTACCACCCGGGCATACAGGGTATTCCTGTGGTATTCAAACTTCATGTTCTAAAAGAAGACTTCAAGCCAACGAAGACATTATGCGAGGCAATTGATGAAGTAATAAAGGGGACTCACCCGACTACCACCAAGGAAACAACCAACAAAGCGAAAAAACTGAAAATCAGGTTAGAGGAGCAACAAAAGGCACTAGAAAAACTGAAGACAGACGCTGTCAGATACAAGCAGATGGGTGATTTAATCTACCAAAACTTCGACTACCTAAATGAACTAGTGAAAAAAGTAAAGGCTATGAGAAAGGAGGGAAAAGACTGGGAACAGATAAAAAAAGAACTTGGTATAGACGTGAACAAAAAAGAGGGAAAAATTATTGTGGATCTCTAGTCCTCTTCTAGCAGAGACTCGTCCACAACGACAACGTCACCCACTGCAAACAAGGATTTGTAGGGTATAACAACCAGGTCATCCTCTTTCCTAAGTTTCTGAACCAATTTTGACTCGGGATTTGGGTCCACGAGTATGTAAACAAGTTCGCCTGTTGATTCATCAAATTGTATATCACTTATCCTACCAAGTTCTTCCCCCTTATTCGTAATGATCCTCTTTCCTCCTAGTTGTCTAGCAATCGCAAACTTCCTTGCTGGCATAAACATCACCTAACTAGATTACGCACAACGTATTTAAAAAGGTTTTGGAAAGACAACTTTTAATTAATGATTGTGTGAAGAAAACAATAGCACAGGCATCAGGTATAGATGTAATAATTAGTGGGGTTGGGGGTTTGGGTGGTTTTCACTTGTTGTATGCGATGGCCAAACCACCGATTAGGCCAATTATTGCACCTATCCAGTAAAAACCACCGTCAAACACAAACGTTATCAATGCTAGTATCGCCACCGTCCATCCAACTGCAACCCTGTTCTTCTTGTAGAATGGTGCAACTATTAGCATTATTATGCCTAGTATTATCTCGACCCAACCTGTTACAACTGGATTTGCCACTGACCAGATGTACAACTTGTTTGTCGCTAGGGCGACGATACCATCAATTAGAATCAAGAGCGCACCAATTATTGCCGTCCACAAGCCCCATGTGCTTGTCTTTGTTTCTGCCATTTAATCACCTCCATATAGATGGTTTTGTAGTATTTTCTCTCCATTAAAGGGTGTATATATCTATCATTTTGTGTGCCTCAGAATAGAACACGTTGTCTAAACCAATTTATATGCAAACAAACAAAGATACGACCATGGGATTATTCAACTTCATAAAAAAGAACAAAACCACCGAAGGACTAGAAGAAGAGGAAGCACACATCTGTGCATTATGTGGAAAGGAGATAGCACCTGGCGAAGGTAAATATTATGCTGGTCAGTGGTGGCACAAAAAATGCCTAAGGAAGGCTAGGAAGATGGCAAAGAGTTTTATTTAACCCCCATTTGAACACTATCTAAAACTCGTTCTCTTGAATGAGTAATACTCTCTTATCTCCCTGGGATCAAGTCCAACTCCTGAAAAAACAGTCCTCAGGTCTTCTATAACATCCTCTGGCCATATCTCTATTCCAGCAACCAAACCTAATTCAACTATCTTACTCACTAAACCCACCGCTCTATCAAACATCTTTCTATCATTGTCGTCACTCGAATCCATAAATATCTTTATCTCAGTATCAACAACCCTCATCAAATCATCATCAACAGGAACTTTCACCATAAAGGAGTACTCAGCGCTTGGCTTACTGGACTTGTACATTTGCCTAACTGCCCAGTTATGCGCCTGTATTATATCATACGTAAATCCCTCTGGTAAATCTGGGGGGGCTGGTGGTTCCCTAAGAAGCCTAGAAAAGTCCTCGTCTATAAACTCCTTGACCTTCGGTCCATATATGGGGTGGTCCAGCAAATGGGAGAGTCTACTCTCCACTTCTTTCCTAACTAGAGCAACCTGGGCTTTTTTCATCTTATCTTGGTCTGGAACCAGCATGTAAACCCTAACCCTCTTATGCAACATGATACACGCCCCCCTTGGGTTCTTTTTCTCCAAATATCTCCCCCTCGAATGTGTATATCTCAGTATCTCTATCCCTCCAACAACCTGGGGGCATCCCTGCCTTAACACACACGCCATCCAAAAATTCCTCGACCGTTCTCCACCCGACTTCATCTGGAACCTGTGGGAGCAATAATCCAGAATACACCCCTCTCTTAGCAATCAAGCCATGCTTGCCTAGGACAATCTCACTAGGCCTATCTTCTGGAGCGCAACCCAAGAGTTTAGGCACAGTAAGAACAGTGACTTCCAACACAACAGAGTCTAGTTCTTCCATGGATACGGGGGGGAACCTGGGGTCCTGAGTTGCCGCGGATATGGCAGATTCAACAACTGCCTCGCCCAAAGGCATTACAGGATAGGGAAACCCGATACACCCTCTAAGTTCCTGACTAGGATATGATTTTATTGTAGTGAAAACACCCCTCTTTGCCAAAAGCCAGTCTTTCTTAGGATAGTCTACCTTTTCACCAGACTCCAAGTATCCTTCAATTGCCCTCCTGGCGAGTCCGACTAGAAACTTACCCTTGTTAATATCCACCCAATCACCAATAGAGAAACAGAACCTACAAATAAATACTTTACTAAACATAATCTGTGCCGTGATAAGGGAAGAAGAATACAACAAGTTGTACAAAGGAATAAAGTCAATTAGGGACATTGACAAACTTGTAAAGAAAGGATACAAGCGAGAGTTCCTAGAAGAAATACTCACATTAAAAATCAGTAGAGAAACCAGAAAAAATTTCTACACAATCCCGAGAAAAAAGGTCCTGAGAGAGTGGAAACGTGGCAGGTCGTTTGTAAAACTGGCAAGCGAGTATGCTTTCTCGCCTGTCATGCTGGCATACATAATCCTCCAAGAACTGGGGTATTCAAAGAGAAAGGCCAGCCTAGTTGTAAACAAAAGATCAGAGATAGACGATAATAGAATAATGAAGGAACTAGAAGAGGCATGGAAGGCGGATCCTGTATACTCACCAGATGGCCTAGAAAAGCAGTACGCGAAGGGGAGAAAGGGAGAGGAGAGAATAAAAAACTGGCTTGACAAGAGAGGCATAAAATACGAAAGAGAAGCGGACTTAAAGAAAAAATACGCAAAAACACCCGACTTCCTATTAAAGAGACTCATAAAGATAAGGGGAGAGCCAGTCAGATGGATAGAGAGCAAGTACAGCATCGGCGACATGGAGAAGGTCAGAAGGGATTATAGGAAGCAATTGGATCCGTACCTACACATGTTTGGGCCAGGGGCAATAGTCTACCACCTCGGTGTTCTCCCATCTGCTAGAGAATGGCTGGAAGAAAGGGGTGTTCTCGTTCTAGAAAAGATGCCAAGGACATAATACTATTAATACGGAACACAAAAATTTATTGGTGGTGATATGAAGTACGTACCAGACACTAGTGTCATAATAGACGGTAGGATAAGTGATATGATAAGAACTGGAGAGATAACTGGAGATCTTATAATTGATCTAGCTGTCGTTGCAGAGTTAGAACATCAAGCAAACCAGGGTAGAGAAACTGGGTTCGCAGGCCTAAGAGAACTACAAACAATATCTGAACTAGGAAAGGAAGGTATGATAAACACCATATACTCCGGAGACCTACCTAACATACACGATATAGAACTCAGGAGAGTTGACTCAATCATAAGAGAAAGAGCAAGAAAAGAGGGTGCTATCCTAGTCACATCTGACAACGTACAAGCAGAAACTGCAAAGGCCGTTGGTGTTGAGGTTCTGTTCATAGAATCACAAAAGAGAGAAGTCAAAAAACCAAAATTTGAGAAGTTTTTCACAGAAGACACTACGAGTGTTCACCTAAAGGAAAACTGTGTGCCCTTGGCCAAAGTGGGGAAACCTGGAAATCAAAAACTAGTTGAACTCAGGAAGAAACCAATGACATACAAGGAGGTTGATGCTCTAGCCAGAGAAATCGTTGAATTCACAAAAAGGTCCAGAGACGCATTTTTCGAAATAGACAGTAAGGGTGCAAATGTCATCCAATACAAGAATTATAGAATCACAATAACCAGACCTCCATTCTCAGATGGTCTAGAGGTAACGATTGTTAAACCAATAAAAAAGACAAAACTGTCAAACTGGAACATAGACAAGAAATTGCTGGAAAGATTGCAGAATGAGGCAGAGGGGATCTTGATAGCCGGACCACCAGGGCATGGAAAATCAACACTGGCGGCTGCGCTAGCAGAATTTTATAGGGAAAGTGGGAAAGTGGTAAAGACAATGGAAAATCCTAGAGACCTGCAAGTACCCCCAGATATAACTCAATATACTGCATTAGAAGGTGAATTCGAAAAAACCGCTGACATACTCCTTCTGGTAAGGCCAGACTACACAATATATGATGAGGTCAGGAAAACAAGGGACTTCCAAATATACGCGGACCTAAGGTTAGCAGGAGTCGGCATGATAGGGGTAGTCCACGCAAATAAAGCAGTAGATGCAATACATAGGATGATAGGAAGGGTGGACTTCGGGTTGATTCCCCAGGTCGTAGATACTGTGATTCTAGTTAGGGACGCAGAAATAAAGGAGGTCTATTCTCTAGACTTCACAGTGAAAGTTCCAGTTG
Organism: Microcaldota archaeon; assembly: GCA_027077895.1. GTDB lineage: Archaea > B1Sed10-29 > B1Sed10-29 > WALL01 > WAMD01 > JALWQZ01. Next base: position 17,038 of record JALWQZ010000045.1, read on the forward strand.
GTATGAAAGACCAGGACTTATCCAGGCCAGTTGTAGAGGTAAAGGACTTCTTTACGGGGGAACCGCTGTATGAAATATACACATATGGAGAACAGACAATACTTGCAAGCGTCAAAGAAGCCAAGAAAGGGAAAAAGAGAAGGAAGGGGAGAATTGAAAAGATGCTTGAGAAGTATTTCTCTGGGGATATTGTCGTTGGAAGAAAGAATGTCATCGTCTATACAACAAAAGATGAATTGAAAAGGATAAGTCCAAAAACATTAAAGAGAATAGAGAAAAGGATAAAGAGAAGAATTGATATTGAACTAATTGGGTGAATTCATGTTTTGGTGGGTTCCTGCCATACTGGTCCCTGTAATATCTGGTCTAGTTGCATACTTGAATAAAATAGGTTTGGGCAGAGCAAAAACAAGTGCGTTTGCGTTTACAATGACGTTAACGATCGCATTAATGCTGACTGCCTTGATACCTAAAGTCAGAATATCCATGTACCTGGCGGCTGTTTTATACATAGCATCTGCAATGGGGTCAGCTGCCTTTTATCTAGTGTTGAGAGCAGTAAAATCAGGTGAATTGTCGTTCGTATCCCCTTATATAAGTGGATTAAACCCACTCTTATTGTGGGTATTATCTACTCTTTTGGTTGGAGATAGGATATCGGATATACAGTTAGTGGGGATATTTACAATAGTTCTCGGGGGCGCAGTCCTGGAGGTAGAAGAAGAAATTTGGAAGAAAAAAATATTGAGAGAGTTTAAAAAACCTATATTATTCGCGACCTTGGCGGCGATATTGTATGCTATGGCATCTACCATAAGTAGGTTCTTGATGAAATCAGGTTTAGACGTTGTATCATACTTAGTTGTCTCACATTGGTACGCAACATTTAACCTTGGTTTGATATTATTATTCAGGCATAGAAAGAGTATTATAAAACAAATTAAGGACACAGTTTCAACAGATGGGAAAGTGCTGCTAGCTGTAAGTGTGCTCACTTTATTGTATCGGGGATTACAGATATATGCAATAAGTCTGGGGCCTGTTTCGTTAGTTATCTCAATGAAAAAGTTGTCTGTACTAGTAGCTATAATATTAGCAGGTGAATTATTACACGAAAAATACTGGAAGAGAAGATTGATCGCTGCAGTCATAATGGTCACTGGTGCTATCTTGATGGTGGTATAAATGGAACGTGGCGAACACAAAGGAGAAAATGGAAAGGTCTTGATAGTCGGAGGGAGTGAGACGTACGTGGGATGTCTAGCACTAGCAGGACTAGCAGCATTGAGGACTGGTGTTGATTTAGTTTACATTGCTGCACCAGAAAAAACTGCCTGGGCGGTAAATTCACTCTCCCCAGATTTAATAACGATGAAACTACCGGGCGAAATACTAACAAGGGATGCCCTAGGAACAATAGAGACAATAATGAATAAAGTTGACTCGATGCTCATTGGGACAGGCACAGGGACAGAAAAGGGAACCAGTGAACTGCTAAACATACTAGCATCCAAGAAGACCCCAAAGGTGTTAGATGCAGATGCATTAAAAGTGGTTGATCCAAGTAACGTAAAAAATGCGGTTTTAACCCCCCACGCCGGGGAGTTCAGAACCATGTTCAATTTGGAACCTACAAGGCAAAACTTGCTATCTGTATCAAGACCTGATAGGGTTGTATTACTCAAGGGCAAAGTTGATCTAATCTCGGACGGTCTCAACATATACGAAAACAAGACGGGTAATTCAGGCATGACCGTTGGTGGGACAGGCGACGTCCTAGCTGGAATCGTATCTGGGCTGCTAGCCCAAGGACACACGCTTCTCGAGTC
>JALWQZ010000046.1 GCA_027077895.1 Microcaldota archaeon
GCTTTCTTTATTTTTTCGTCCAGTTCTGGCTTTTTTGAGTTGTAGTCTGCGAGTTTCTTCTCGAGTTGCTCTACCGTACTAATCTCCTTTTCTATATCCTTGATGTTCTGCTCTAGTGAGGCTTTCTTTCCCTCAAGCACTCTCATCTCGTTCTGTTTAGATGTTAGTTCTTTCAGTTGGCTATCCAACTCACCAAGTTCTTTTTCCAGTTTTGAGTTCATATCGGTTAGTGATTCGAGTTCAATTTTTATATCAGATAAGATTTGGGTCTTTTTCTCACTTGATAGTGGCTGGCCACACAAGGGGCATTTACCCTCTGCGGTATCTAATTTTGATTGCCTCTCTTCGAGATTTTTCATGTTTGTCTTGTTTTCCGTGATAACCCTCTTTATATCGTCTATCCTCCGTTTTACCTCATCTACCTCTTTGTTTAACTGATCTTTCGTGTTTAGTTTTTCTACGATTTGGTTCAATTGTTCTCGCAGTAATGATAATGATTTGCTTTTCCGTCTTATTTCTTCTATCTGTGACTGTACCCTGGCTATTTCCCTAGTCATGTCCCTGTTCTCTCTGTCCAACTTCTCCCTGATGCCCCTGATTACCTTCATCTTCTCCCTAGCGGACTTGAGTTTCGATTCAACATCTATGGATAGATACTTTTCATACTTTCTTTCATGCTCTTGTATCCTCTCGTTCAGTGTTGCTAGTTTTCCCAGAAGGTTTTCTTTATCATTCTTTAACTTTTCCAATTTTGTCTTTGATTCATCTAATTCTGAGAAGCGTTTTTTTACTCTCTCATACTCTGACTTGATTTTTTCTAGGTCTGATTTTTTCTTTTCAATCTCTTCTGTCAACTCCTCTACCTCTTCTTCCATGTGGTGTAACCTTTCGGACAGGTCCTCCTTTTTCATTGATTCAAGGTCAAGTTTTTTGTCATTTAACCTGTCCTTCACTCTGTTCTTTAGATTCATTAGGTTCTTTCTCGCTGTCTCAAACTTGTCTATTCCTAGAAGTTCGTCTATTTTCTCCCTTCTTTTACCCTTTGGAATCTGTAGGAAATAGTCAATTTGGTTTTGTTCTGAGTATATTGCCTTTGAGAACAGTTCATAGTTTATCCCCAGTGTGTTGACTATGACTTCGTTAACACGCGTTGTGTTCCCTCCCTCTAAGAGTTGCCCGTCCTTGATTATCTCTGCATTTGTTGTCCCTTTGCCGAGTGTTATCTCCCTAGAGATTTTGTACACACTAGGTCCCAGTTCTACTTCCACCTCGACTCTTGCTTTGTCCTTCTTTGTTGGGTTGTTCATTATGCAGTCATCTAGTTTTATCTTTCTGGTTTGTAGGTTTGGGAAAGTGCCAAATAGTGCGAATGAGATAGCATCCATGACAGATGACTTCCCAGCGCCCATTCTACCGACTAGGACATTCGTCCCCCTAGAGAAAATGAACTCACTGTCCTCATGTGACCTCCAGTTTTTTAGCACTAGCCGTTTTATCATAACCTATTATTTTTGTAGTTCGTAAAATAAATTGATGAAGTTTTTGTGCGATGCTATGCTTGGTAAACTTGCTAGGTGGCTTAGGATAATGGGCTATGACACTGAACTGGCCACAACAGAAGCAGACGCCGATTTGGTTGAACGCGCGGATAGAGAGGATCGGGTTCTTTTAACTAGGGACAAATATGTAAATGGCGTGCATGTGCCGGAGGGTTTGGTTGATCAACTTGTTTTTCTCGCATTAAATTTTGGCTTGGAGATACCGATTGAGCCAGTGCCCACTAGGTGTCCTGTTTGCAACGGTGAACTGGTTAGAACAAGTGAAGGACTTCCAGATGGTGTTTCCTCAGGTTGGGTGTGCACTAGTTGTGGGAAGAAATATTGGGCTGGTTCACACTGGGTTAGAATGAAGAAATTTCTTTTAAGAGTTAGGAATAGAGTTGAGAACCTAGAGTCGTCCTAGGTCAACCACCTGGACATCAGAGACTCCCTGTATGTGTTTTAGTTTTTCCTCGATTGCCTCTGTTCCCCCTTCGTCATCCTTCACAACAACAGTTATCTTCAAGGCCTTCAGCCCGAACGCAATCGGCTCCTCTTCTATCTTCTCTGCTTTTATGGTCTTCTCTACTTCTGACTTTATGTTTTCAAACACATCTGGGCTCTCTGGCATGACCTTTATTACTGCAACTACTTCTCCCATCTAATCACCTCACGGGCCTTCAAATCCACAATTCGGGCAAACCCATGTTGTGCCCCTGGCCCTACACTCCAAGCACCTCACTATCTCATGCCCACACTTTGGGCACTTGAATTTAACGAAATCGTCCGATACCTCTTTGTGACAAGATACACACCTAAGTACTTCTACCACAATAATCACCTAGAATCCTAGTCTAGTGGCTATTATTTTAATCTAGTGTATTTATAAATCTTCTGTATGGTTGCCCTCGTAGTCTAGCCAGGATAGGACAGAGGGTTGCGGACCCTCAAACCCGGGTTCAAATCCCGGCGAGGGCATACTCTCTACTAATCAGGCCTGTGTTTTGCCTGATTCACAGGCCGCGTGATATGAGTATATCTAGCACTGCGATGCTTGCAAGTATTATGTCAAAACTTGTCGCACGTAATACCATAGGGTCCGTTATTGCGACGACACCTAGTATTACCAGCACAATCTCAAGTATTACGTGGAAGGTGTACAACACAATGTAACTCACTAGGTGAGTAACTGAATTGACTACTCCTTCACCAACATCCGGAGGATTTATCCCCATCACACCACCCCATATACGTCATTCTGTACCAAATCTAAATATTTTTTCAGAATAATGCACCAATTTAACCTATAACAAGGTGCAAAATAGCAATTAATATAAATATAATTGCAGAAATACCATTGATGCAACTGACTAGGGTTGATAAAAGAATATTGAGGACAATGTTGTTTAATGGTTTTAGCAACTTCTCTGATCTGAGTAGATCTCTTAGGCTCTCTCCGAGCACTGTTATGTACTCCATACGAAAACTCATGTCAGAGGGTGTTATTCTACGTTATAGAATCAGATTGAACCCAGTTGCTATTGGATTTAGATATCCTGTGTTGTTTATGATAGAGCCAAAACTAGCGAAGTATACTGATTTTATCCGCGACGAGTTGATAAACTTTCCTTATATGAACTCAGTTAGCGTTGTGACGGGGGATACTGATATTATTGGTTTTGCGTATTTTAGGGACCACATAGAGATGGGGCAGGGGACAGACTTGATACTCAAGCGGTTAGGGGATAAAATGCGGAGGATGAGTACAATCCCGATTACTGACGTCATTAAGTTGCACCAGAAACCAGTTATCAGGAATATTCCAGTTAAACTGGACGAGACTGATTACAACATTCTTTCCCTTTTAGTTAGGAACCCCATGCTGAATATAATCTCAGTGGCAGAAACACTTGGTCGGAGCAGGAACCTAGTTGCTAGGCGTGTTAAGCGGATGTATGATGAACAGGTGATACTAAAGAGGTCTGTGAAGGTTGACTTGTCAATCCTTCCTGATCTAGGGATAGGGTGTTGGGCGATGATATTTCTAGACACATATCCAGAGACTAGGGCTGCATTGGTTAGAGAACTCTCTGGGATGGAGGCCGTCCACGAATTGTTTGGGCTTGGGACTACCCACAACTACCTAGCAGTCATACGGTCTACAACGGTGGATTCCCTGTCCCACTTTGTTAGGTACCTACTTGATAGGGACCTAGTTTCCATGACTAGATCAAACATCATTCTCTCTTTTGTTGAAAAGGAAATTGAACCTGAACTCGTTGTTCATGGATAGACTCTGTTTATCATCCTTGGGAATGGTATGGCGTCTCGTATATGTTCTAGGTTTAGCACCCATTTTACGAATCTCTCTGTGCCAAGCCCAAATCCGGAGTGTGGGACAGAACCATATCTCCTCAGATCTACGTACCAGTTATAGTTCTCTTCTTTTAACCCCTCTTCCTTCATTCTTTTTATCAGTTCTTTGACATCCCATATTCTCTCTGAACCACCTATTATCTCACCATGCCCCTCTGGTGCCAGCAAGTCAGCACATTTAACATACTTCGGATTTTCCTCGTCTATCTTCATATAGAATGCTTTTGCATCTTTTGGCCAATTGTATACGAACAATGGCTTTTCGAAGTCCTCTGTTAGGGCCCTTTCATGTGGTGCCCCAAAATCATCTCCCCATTTTATGTCGAATCCCTTCTTTTGTAATGTTTCTATTGCTTCATCATATTTCATCCTTTCAAATGGAGCCTCGACTCTTTTTAACTGGTTCACATCTCTAAACTCTTCAATTATTTTTCCTTCGTTTTCTACTAGTTTTTGAACAACATATTCAACCATTCTCTCCTGAAATTCCATGTTATCCTTGTTCTCAAACCATGCTGCCTCTGCCTCTAGGTGCCAGAATTCGGTTAGGTGCTTTCTAGTTCTAGATTTCTCTGCCCTGAAACTAGGCGTTAGTGAGTATACCTTCTCTAGGACGAATATTAGAGCTTCTAGGTAAAGTTGTGCAGTTTGGCTTAGATACGCTTCCTCCCCAAAGTAGTCCACTGAGAATAGGGTCGCTCCCCCCTCTGCGCCAGTCTTTGTAAATATTGGGGGGTGAACTTCCCAGAAATCCTCTTGCCTTGGAGATCGATTTACAGTTTCTAAGCGACCCTGCAAATCGAACTTGGCTGGAAAATCTTGTGAGTGCACTTCAGGAGAGAAGTGACACCCTGATCAAACTGACCCAACTAGCATGGCCGTTCTTGACGAACACCATCGAATACGATCCCAAAGCGACAAGGAAGGTCCTAAAACCGGCCGCGAAACTCCCTCTGACTCGAGTTCTGGAATGGCTGGAAACTCAAGATGATGCCCTGTGCCCTGAAGCGGTTCACG
>JALWQZ010000047.1 GCA_027077895.1 Microcaldota archaeon
AGGGGTTTTCTTGCCTCCACTTGGTATCAAAGTATGCGCTTCATCAATAAATAACCAAGTCGGGGGTATGTTTGCCTCTAATTCTTCAATCTCTTCAAACTTTTTCATGCTAGCCTGCCTAGCGGCCAGTTTCCTAGCAGCGAGTATCTTCCTCGCTAGGATACCAATAACTAAACTAGTAACATTCTCCTCCAAAAAGGAGACATCAATAACAGATATTTCACCCTCCCTAGCCAGTTCAATTAAACTAGTCCCCTCGTCTGTAAATATCCCCCATCCCTTTGCAGCCTCAAACCTAGATATCAACGCCCTTCTAGAATCGGCCTTGAACCCCTTTTTCGCAGAACTCAACTCCTTGTCATTCTGAAGGCAATTGATTATGTCATCTAGACTGTATGTCTCAGACTTGGGGGATACCTTCTTTCCATCAATGGTTTCGTATCCTTCCTTAACTTTTTGTACCACCTTCTCCAAAAGTAAACCCGTAGGCGAAAACCTATCAATATCAAAGGTCAAGCACCAATCATCAACGGTCAAATCGGCAGGTCTGAGCGCGAATGTTTTATCATATGTTCCCCTGGGTAGATGTGACTTTACACCATAAGGGACAAAAACTTTAACATTGTCTACACCCTTCGGCATGAGACCCATCCGGATTAATGCATCAACCTCCTTCTCATCTTGATTTGGGTACTTCATTGACCAATAAATTCCTATTGGATCAATTATTATACTCGCCACGTTAGGATTCTTGAAAACTAGTTCCTCTGCAATGACACCCAACGAATAACTCTTACCTGACCCTCTGGCTCCAACAATGAATATAACGTGGGGGGCAATGGCATCTAGGTAAATCTGTTTCCCATATCCATCCTCTTCTGACAAAAAACCCATTAAGAGAGCCCCTTCTTGGCCATATTTGTCGTGTATACTGCTAGACCTACCTATAAATAAGGCATTTCCAGATTCATCAGTGAGGGCACTCAGACTAGAGTTAGGTTTTGGTCTAAACTCCATGATTATGTTTTTGGAGTAAAGAGTATTTATGGATTTGTATACTCAAAAATAGACAGAACAGAAACGTAATAAAAACCATTAAACAATAAGGTAATTACATGCGCAAGAAAAAGTTGTCCCAAAAGAGAATAGGCAGGTTGAATGACATAGTAGACACTGTAAACTCAAAACTAGATAGGGGTAGACTAAGATATGACATACTAAATGAGATCGCGAGAAGACATAATGTGAGTTATGAGACTATAAAATCAGATTTGTACGCATTGTCATACGCATTTATTGAGAGGGGTAACGTGCCTCGGACATACAAATCGGACGCCAAGATAATAAGGAGCCTCTCCCAATCAGGTGTTATAGATAAAGATAAGGCTAGGTCTGCGGCCTTGCTGTTCTTAGAACATGCTCCATGGGTTGACAAAGAAAGACTCGCAAGATTGCATGGAATTAATGATCCTGATACCATTAGAAAAATGGATGAGATAGGTAGGTATATAGAGGGGGTATACAAGATTAGGTTGTATGCGTGGGATTCTCACCCTGCTAAAGCATATGCCTTCGCGTGGCGCATAATAGGGAGAAAAATTCACCAGGAGTTAGAAAATGCAAGGGACATAACGGAAAAACTTCAAGGTATCGCGGAAAAACTAGACTCTGGAAAAAGGTTATCTAAAAAGGATAAGAAGTTCTTGAGCGAATTAAGGATAAGAGAGGACGATGTGTTTGACTACGTTGACCCAAAGCGAACATTAAGAGAAAACTTAATAAGAGTTTACAATATGGTTCTGGATCATAACATAGAATACGCAAAATCTATGTGGCATTACGAAAAGGCAAGAGAAAGGCACATATTCTTATACAATGAATTAAAAAGAATTGGCCAATTGGACAAACTGGGGCGTGCACCTCCTGCTGGTGCCGGGTCTATACGGTCACCTAAAAACCTAGGACTAGCGGATATGATAGAAAACAATTATAAGAACATCAGAAGGTGGAATATAAGACCAGGATCGAAATGGATCGGATTCTCAAAAGATTATAAGAGATTCGCAAAAAGTTTTAGCGGTGAGATTGAAAAGCCAAAAGGGTTGAATAAAAAGGACTACAACAACGATCCATGGGTGATACTGAAGAAACATATGCTCCCGTTAGGATACCACCTATCAAAGGGTGACGAAATTTACAAAGAAATCAAGGAGAGAGAAAGAGAAGATCATGTTTTGCGTATGATTATAAGAAAAAGGCGCCAAAGGAGGGGTAAAAAATAATTGTTGGTGTGGATCCCGGGACAACCGTTGGCCTCGCAATTATAGACTTTGACGGAAATGTGATACACGTAGAGAGCAAAAAAGAGTGGCCACTGGACAAGGTAATAACAAGAATAAATGAGTATGGTGCGCCACAGGTGGTTGCAACTGATAAGGCAAACCCTCCTTACTTCGTAAAAAGGTTATCCTCAAATTTTGGATCAATCCTATTTTATCCAGAAGAGGATATACCTATGAACTTCAAGAGACAGATTGCCAGAAGGTACAAAATAACTGATCCGCATCAAAGAGATGCACTGGCCGCGGCCCTATTTGCGTTCAAACGTATGAGGCCTAGAATACTAAAAGCAAGAGAGCAGATAAGGGAGAGAGAGGATGCACTCATAGGCCAATTTCTGAGATCCGGGATAATTGAGACAGGCCAACATAATAGAGTAGAGAATCATGATGAACTCAAGGCGCTCAAGAAAGATTTAGAAAAGACAAAAAGGCAGTTGAAGGAGTTAAAAGGCAGATTGAAATCAAGGGTGCCTACAAACAAGAAATCAGCAGTTAAAAAAAGTGAGGTAGCAAAAAAGGATCTAGAAAACAAGATTAAAAAACTCAAAAAGGAACTGGAAGCGAATGAACTAGAGATAGAAAAAATAAAAAGACTCCTGGAGGATTTCATGCACGGCGAGATAGAGATGTTCTATAAGAGTGTGCCTTCTAGGTATAGGACCATTTATAAAATAGGAAACATTTACTTTGCAAGGGAAAGAAACAGAAAACCAGGCCTAGACATGGAAAAACTAGAAGAGATACTAGCGGACTACAGGAAAACAAAAATGAAGGAACTCAAGTTAAGTACGCAAGAACAGCAATGAGCACTATAAACAGCACAGATAGAATAACAACTGTCTCCGGCTTTATCTCTATCCCCCCTCCTGAAACATCAAAGTATCTAACTAAACCTGCGGCAGATACTGGCCCCGTCGCTTCATCCCTTCTCGCCATGAAATCACCTCAGTCTTATTCTATTTTTCTTCTTTTTTAAAACTTTTATGTGGCGTTTTGGCTTCTTTCTGTTTTGACCACTCCTGGAGAAGACTAGTAGATACACTAGGACAACTAAGACAACCAAAACAAGTATTATTGCCACTAATGCGATGGCGAGTATTGGTAGGATAGACGGTGCTATTCGCTTTATTCCGAGATAGTAGGTACCATTCTTGTTTAGTATGACCAAATTATTCAATCCAGAAGTCAAGTTGAGTACACCATTATCTGGAAGGTATTTGTTCCCACAAACACTGTGAGTGCATATCTTTATGGGTATTTTGTAGCCCTTTACTGAGATGTATTCAGCAACATCCTTTGCAGTAAAACTCATCGGTTTATTCACAGTAATATTCAAAATTCTCGTCCCATTATTAGGTATCTTCATCGTCTCAGCCATATCCACTATTTTGTATGCAATACCCTCATCCTTCAATAGGTGACAGTGAATGCAGATATAACCGGGTTTAACAGGCGCCTTGTCATCACACTGTTCTCCCTTAACAACAATACCATCCCCACATATTGGTGTCATGCTCTTGCAATCCGGAGCGCACTTGTAACCCTTGGGTGTATCAGTTCCGTCACAAACTTCACCGGGCTCTTTCACATTGTCGCCGCATATTGGAGCAAGAGTACAATTAGAAGTACACCTGTAACCCTTTGGGACACCATCATTACCATCACACTGTTCGTACTGCCCATATGAATTAGGGTCCTCTTTTATTCCATCACCACAGAATGTTGGAGCTTTGAGTGTTTTATTTGCATTATCGTCGTAGATCACGTTCAGGGGCAAATTGTACGAGAAACTCTGATTCTCGGTTGTGTATATTCTAAATCCAGTAATCTTCCATTCGTAGGCTCTATTCTTAAATGGGTCAGCGCCCATCACAACAAGTGTGAGGTTATCATTCAAGCACTGCCCTGCTCTTATATGCAAAACAACATCGTGCCAGGTCTGTTGTTGTATAGGTTCTGAGTCATACTTGTTTATTGCCTTGTTATCACCTAGATGTGCTCCATCAAAGAACCAACCCTTGTATGTGGTCTTAGACAAACAGTATATATAGTTCTCATTATCGCCTAAATAGTTACACTCTACATGCATATGGCACATATAGCCATCAAATGGGCTCCAGGATATTGAATTAGGGTCAAACCCTGGACTAGTATAATTTGTCTCCTTGCCTGTGCTGTAGTATATGAAAGAGAATATGTTGGGGCCATCGTTGGCGACGGCTTCCCCTGCAGTATTGCCAGCGGTATTCCCTAGATCTAAATCTATACCTGGCGCATATTCCCAAACCTTGAACTCAACGTAGAAGTCATCAGCAGGTGGGTGAGGGATAACCTTCCAGAGTCGCCAAACTCCATCAAATGAGTCGCTAGTGTTAACAACTAGAACATATCCCTCCTTGGAATCATAGGCAATGTGCCTTGAAACCCCTTTATCGCTAAACAAAGAGGCCACCGAGAAATGCCAAGGGCCCCCAGTGTAATTAGTGTAATTCAAGGCTAAAGACGTGCTGACCAGTATAACCCCAAAAACAAACAGGACCAACTTGTTCATAGG